>JANLIB010000200.1 GCA_024653675.1 Gallionella sp.
CCGATATAAGTCTTGAACACTTTGTTTTTTGCCGCGACGCCGCGCAGATGCCGGAGGTATTGATACTCGGTCATTGCGCCTGGCAGATCCAGCGGTTGTTTCAGACGAATGGCCGATGGGACGGTCTGGTCTATCAATGCGTCCAGCGTAGGCGCTTTGATCTTGTGCAGCATGGCCTGAACATCCTGTTCAGAGGGGCCGTTGTGGCGATTTACGAATTGGTCAGTGGTGATCATAAATAATTTCAGGACTAAGGGGCGAGGACTGAGAAAAACCCTCCACACCGCTCTTTACTCAGTCCTCAGTCCTCGCTCCTCAATCCTGGTTTTAATGCGCTTCGCTGTCCACGTGCGCTTCGTACGCTTTGGCATCCATCAGCGCGGCGACATCAGCCGCATTGTCTGGCTTCATCCTGAACATCCATGCGCCGTAGGGATCGGTATTGATGGCTTCCGGCGCCTTGTCCAGATCGCTGTTGACCGCCGTGACCACCCCGCTCACCGGCGCGTACACATCGGCTGCGGCTTTCACCGATTCGACCACGGCGCATTCTTCCCTGGCCTTGAGTTTGCGGCCGACCATCGGGGTTTCGACGAACACCATGTCGCCCAGCAGTTCCTGCGCGTGCTGGGTGATGCCGATGCTGATGGTGCCGTCGGCTTCGGTCTTGACCCATTCGTGGGATGCGGTGTACTTTAAATTGCCTGGCAGATTTGCCGCGTTGCTCATGTTGGCCTCCAAAAAAGTTGATAGTCGTTAGTCATTAGTCGTTAGTTGGTGTTGTCGCTGCGCGGTTTTAACTACCGGCTAGCGACTAACGACTACAAACTGCTCTTGCCATTTCTGGCGAACGGGTACTTCACCACCTGCGCCGCCAGCATTTTATCGCGGATCGCCACTTGCACGGTGTCGCCGGTCAGCACTTCCTTGGGCACGCGCGCCAGCGCGATGGATTTCTCCAGCGTCGGCGAAAAACTGCCGCTGGTGATCTCGCCTGTACCGTGCGCAGTATGCACCTGCTGGTGACCGCGCAACACGCCGCGGTCGAGCAGCACCAGGCCGGCCAGCTTGCGGGTGGGCGGGTTGGCCAGCAGCGCAGCCTTGCCGATGAAGTCACGCTCGCTCTTCAAGTCCACTGTCCATGCCAGTCCGGCTTCGAGCGGGTTGATGGTTTCATCCATGTCCTGCCCATACAGGTTCATGCCCGCTTCGAGACGCAGTGTATCGCGCGCCCCGAGGCCGATAGGCTTGACTCCCTTTTCGGCCAGGGTCGCCCAGAAGAACGGCGCGGCTTTGGCGGGGATCATCACCTCAAAACCGTCTTCCCCGGTATAGCCGGTGCGCGCGATGAACATCTCGCCCATCACTGCGGCACTGAAAGGTACCAGGTGCCCGGTCAATTCCCGGCTGCCGGGCAGCGCCTCCCACACTTTCGCGCGGGCATTAGGTCCCTGCACCGCAATCATCGCCAGTTCGGGATGGTCGGCGATAGTCAATTGCGACGCGCGCCTGGCGGCCTGCTGCTTCATCCACGCGATGTCCTTGTCCGCCGTGCCCGCGTTCACCACGATGCGGAACCAGTCCTCAGACATGAAATACACGATCAGGTCATCTATCACCCCGCCGTTGTCCAGCAGCATGCAGGAATACAGCGCTTTGCCGGGCTGCGTGAGTTTGTCCACATTGTTCGCCAGCAGATAGCGCAGGAAGCCGCGCACACCCGCGCCTTTCACGTCCACCACGCGCATGTGCGACACGTCGAACATGCCGCAATCGTTGCGCACCTGATGGTGCTCGTCTATTTGCGAGCCGTAATTGACAGGCATATCCCAGCCGCCGAAATCGACCATCTTTGCGCCCATCGCGCGGTGTGCTGCATTCAGCGGAGTCTGTTTCAAAGTCATGGTTGCTACCTGATGAAAATAAAAAAAGGCGCAGCACGGATTCGTGCTGCGCCCCATCTGTTCTTGGTACCTGAGAGATTACGACATATGTCGAGTGCCCCTTCGGTGGTTGATTACCCTCTCCCCATCCCTCTGATGGAACTACTAGCCATTCGACTAAGTCGGCAAACAACGCCAGCAAGTCGTTGGTTATCCCGCAAGCGGGCGAGGGGGAAAAAGACTCGCTATGCGAGTTTCATGTAATCAACGCTCTCCAGATTTGCCTGTGTCTACGGTTCCTTGAGCCTGAGCGGTTGCGGGTGTTGCGCCTTCGGCGGTGTCACAGTCTTTGAATAGATACTGTCTGACACTCTCTCCCATAGATTTGAACGGCAGAACGGATTATCCTTGAAACGGTTCATCCTGACAAATGCAGCGTGTCAATGGGGTGCGATTCAAACTGATGTGGAAGTATCCAGAGATCAGAGAGATCAGCCAGCCGACCCTTTGGAACAGCACCGGGAGCGCCGACGTCCGCGTC
>JANLIB010000223.1 GCA_024653675.1 Gallionella sp.
GCGATACGGCGTTGCTCAAGAAATTTTAACGCTTACATATCAAATATATGCGGCGCGCTAAAATTTCTTTCGCGCCTTGTCTCGCTTAGGATTTTGAATAAATAGAGGCGCCCTTATATTTGTAGGGGCGAGATTTATCGCGCCCTTTTTGGTTCGGTAATAAATCAGGGCGCGATGAATCGCGCCCCTACGATCTGGAAATGAGATGAATATAAAACGTGTCATGCGGCATCTATCGGTTGGCCGTGCGACTGCGAGGCGCATTTTCCCATCGCGCTCGCTGGAAGCGATCGAACACGCGATCCGCGCAACCGAAGCGATCCATGATGGACAGATTCGCTTTGCGGTCGAAGCCTCTCTGGAATGGGCGCCGCTGCTGGCAGGGCTGACGGCGCAGCAACGCGCCATCGAAGTATTTTCACAGTTGCGCGTCTGGGATACCGAACATAACAACGGCGTGCTGATCTACCTGTTGCTGGCGGATCGCGATGTCGAGATCGTCGCCGATCGCGGCATCCATACCAGACTCGGCAAGGAAGTCTGGGAAGCGATCTGCCACAAGATGGAGGAGTCGTTCCGTGCAGGACTTTTTGAAGCGGGCGTGCTCGCCGGAATACATGCCGTGGGCGAACACCTGGCGCGTCACTTTCCGGCGCGCATCGGCAAGGCCAATGAAATGCCGGATCGCCCCGTGGTGATCTAGAATAACGATGTGTAATGTTTCATGCATAGCTGCAGAAATCGTAGCGAGCGGTTTGCGGGTGGGGTAGGCGCCTTAAAGTGCGAAGCGCGTATCCCGCCGCTGTGGCGGCGGGTGTGCCCGCCCTGCGAAACTATCCACGAACGGCCAATGTGCTTTGTCACGCAACAAGGCCGTGGCACAATCGCACCTTGCGCAACCCCTGATTCAAAACCATGCTGAGTTATCGCCACGCCTTTCATGCCGGCAATCATGCCGATGTGCTGAAGCACTTCATTGAAGTGCTGTTGCTGCGCCATCTGGCGCAGAAGGACAAGCCGTTCTGGTTCATCGATACCCATGCCGGTGCGGGCTGCTATGAGTTGGATAGCGGCTATGCAGCACAGAATGCTGAATACAAAAGCGGCATCGCACTGTTGTGGGAACGCGACGATCTGCCCGCGCCGTTGGCGGACTATGTGGCGCTGGTGAAGCGCATCAATCCCGACGGGCAGTTGAAGCTGTACCCCGGGTCGCCTCTGGTCGCGCTGGAGTTGTTGCGCGAACAGGACAGGATGCGGTTGTTCGAATTGCATCCGGCGGACAGCGAGATATTGCAGCGGAATTTTGCCGGCCATGTCAGCCAGGTACTGGTACAGGCCGCCGACGGTTTCGGCGCGCTGAAATCCTTGTTGCCGCCGCCGTCGCGCCGCGCGCTGGTGTTGATCGACCCGCCTTATGAAGACAAGCTGGATTACCAGCGTGTGGTATCGGCATTGCGCGAAGGGCTGAAACGTTTTGCCGGCGGGATGTATGCGGTGTGGTATCCGCAGCTGCAACGCGCCGAGGCGCGGCAGTTGCCCGAAAATCTCAAACAGTTGCCGGTAAGGATCTGGCTGAATGTCACGCTCAGTGTGCAAGCCCCGAGCGAAGACGGTTTCGGCATGTATGGCAGCGGAGTGTTCATAATCAATCCGCCATGGCTGTTGCATGACGAGTTGCAGGAGGTGCTGCCGTACCTGGTCAAGGTGCTGGGAGTGAAAGTACCGGGGCAGGACAGCGGTGCGGGTTTCACCCTGAAATATCAGGAGAATTGTTCGATAGGGCTTATATAATCACGCCACTACTTAACAAAAATTCTTCCCGGGAGGGATTATGACTACCGCACACACATGGAATTTTTTCCGCGTCGGCGGTTTCGACCAGGTGTCGCTCGATAGCGGCGCGCCTTGCGCGCCACTGGATACCGGCCTGACCGCAGGTCAGTTTATCCTGAGCCTGTCGAAGGGACGGTATGACGGTGATACTATTTGCTGGCCGGATCAATAGAGGCACCCAATAGCTTGATCGAACTTTTGTGAGACATCCTGAAGGGCACCTCTAAAAATTCAGAGTTCGCCCAAATGCAAGGCGCGCAAAAAATTTCGCAGCGCCGCATATGGATGATATGTAAGCAAGAAATTTTTTGC
>JANLIB010000227.1 GCA_024653675.1 Gallionella sp.
GCCCCGACGCCCCCGCCGGCAACAACCGGTAAAGCCCACACGACTGCCGACGCGGACGTCGGCGCTCCCGGTGCTGTTCCAAAGGGTCGGCTGGCTGAACTCTCTGATCTCTGGATACTTCCACATCAGTTTGAATCGCACCCATGTTCGCAAACATGCGATCCGGCGCCGGCACAGCAGGTACCTGTTCCTACTAGTCCTTGCCGCCCGTATCACATACACTCCGCACGGTGGTGGATCAACAGGGAACGGGGAATATATATGTCTACACTGAATCGCAGCGATTACCGGACGCTGGTGCTGGCCGCGCTGGGTGGTGCGCTGGAGTTTTACGATTTCATCATCTTCGTGTTTTTTGCGGTGGTGATCGGGAAGCTGTTCTTTCCGCCCGACATGCCGGAATGGTTGCGCCAGTTGCAGACCTTCGGCATTTTTGCGGCGGGTTATCTGGCGCGTCCGCTGGGTGGCATCGTGATGGCGCATTTCGGCGACCTGCTGGGGCGCAAACGGATGTTCATGCTGAGTATCTTTCTGATGTCCGTGCCGACTTTGGCTATCGGCTTGTTGCCGACTTATGCCGTCATCGGCATCTGGGCGCCGCTGCTGCTGCTCGCCTTGCGCATATTGCAGGGCGCGGCGATAGGCGGCGAAGTGCCGGGCGCCTGGGTGTTTGTCTCCGAGCATGTGCCGCCGCGCCATGTCGGCTTCGCCTGCGGCACGCTGACCGCCGGACTGACCGGCGGCATCCTGCTCGGTTCGCTGGTGGCGACCGCAATCAACAAACTGTATGCGCCCGCAGAATTGCTCGCGGAAGGATGGCGCGTGCCATTCATCATCGGCGGGGCTTTCGGCCTGGTGTCGGTGTGGCTGCGCCGGTGGCTGCATGAAACCCCGGTGTTCAGGGAAATGCAGGCGCGGCAGGCATTGGCTGACGAATTGCCGTTGAAGACGGTGATACGCGAACACCGTCCCGCCGTGATCCTGACCATGCTGATGACCTGGCTGCTGTCCGCCGCGGTCGTGGTGATGATATTGATGACCCCGACGCTGGTGCAGAAACTCTATGCCATACCCGCAGCTGCCGCCTTGCAGGCGAACAGCATTGCAACATTATTCCTGAGCCTGGGTTGCGTGGTGTTCGGCGCGCTGGCCGATCGTTACGGGGCGGGGCGGGTGCTGATGGCCGGTTGCGCGATACTGGGCGCCACTTCGATGCTGTTCTACCGGCAGATGTCCTCCGCGCCGCAAAACATCAATGAACTGTACGCCCTGTGCGGGTTTTTTGTCGGCGTGATCGGCGTGGTGCCGGGCGTCGCCGTGAAAGCGTTTCCGCCGGTGGTGCGGTTTTCAGGTTTGTCGTTTTCCTACAATGTGGCTTATGCGGTGTTCGGCGGACTTACCCCGGTGGTGGTGAGCATGTTGCTGCCGCTCGATCCCCTGGCTCCGGCGCATTATGTGGCGGCGTTGAGCGTTATCGGCATGATGATCGGGTTGTATTTGTGGCGTAAAGACCAAACAGCGCCCACCTGATTCGTCATTCCCGCGCAGGCGGGAATCCAGTTGGTTTAAAAATTCCCGCGTAGCGGAGCAATAGGTTTTGTCAGCTTCGCTGAGTGCTTGTCTCGCTGGATTCCCGCTTTCGCGGGAATGACGCGCTAATGGGTTCTCCGGGTTTATGCGACAATGCGCGCCGCGAAAATTGCGCGCCAGATGAGCTTGTCTAGTTGTCCGGTGCGCCCATACGATTTCAGGATAAAACGTGTTCATAGAAAGCCTCAAGCAATTAATCGCGGCGGACATGGCTGCGGTGGACCAGGTGATACGCATGCGGCTGCGCTCGGAAGTGCTGCTGATCAACCAGGTCGGCGAATATATCGTCAACAGCGGCGGCAAGCGGCTGCGCCCGGCGCTGGTGGTGCTGTCCGCCGATGCCTTCGGATACCGGGGCAAGCGGCATTACGATCTGGCGGCGGTGGTGGAGTTCATCCATACCGCCACGCTGTTGCACGACGATGTGGTGGATGATTCCGATTTGCGCCGCGGCCGCGCCAGCGCCAGCGCGCTGTTCGGCAATCCCGCCAGCGTGCTGGTCGGCGATTTCCTGTACTCGCGCGCTTTCCAGATGATGGTCGAAGCAGGCGAAATGCGCGTGATGCAGACGCTGGCCGATGCCACCAACACCATCGCCGAGGGCGAGGTGCTGCAACTGCTCAACTGCCACGATGCGAGCGTGGATATAGATAACTACATGCGCGTGATCCATTGCAAGACCGCCAAACTGTTCGAGGCGGCGATGCGCCTCGGCGCGATTCTGGGCAAGGCGAATGCGGCGGAAGAACAGGCGGCAGCCGAATATGGCATGCACCTCGGCACCGCGTTCCAGTTGATCGACGATGTGCTGGATTATTCCGCTGACGAGCAGCAGACCGGCAAACATCTCGGCGACGATCTCGCCGAAGGCAAGCCCACCCTGCCGCTGATCTACGCGATGCAGCACGGCACTCCCGGACAGGCCACCGTGGTACGCGGCGCGATCGAGCAGGGCGATGTGGGCAGATTTGACGAGGTTCTGCAAATCATCCATGTTACCGGCGCGCTGGAATTCACCCGCCGGCAGGCGCTGCGCGAATCCGAGTCGGCATGCGCCGCGATTGCCGCGCTGGCCGATTCTAAATACAAGCAGTGTCTGTTAGAATTGGCCGACTTTGCCGCGACGCGGCAATTTTGAGAGGCACATGAATATTCAACCCAGAGAATCCATTAGAAAAAACTGTGTCATACCGGCGCAGGCCGGTATCCAGATGATTAACAAATTCCCACGTCAGTGGGACAACATTACGGCTTTGTCCGCTTCGCGGAGTGTTTTTTATTACTGGATTCCGGCCTGCGCCGGAATGACGGCCTAATGGATTTTTTGGGTTCAACCACGTCATTCC
>JANLIB010000229.1 GCA_024653675.1 Gallionella sp.
CCCTACGCAAAAAGCACTTCTAAATTAGAAATGGAATAAGCGTTAAAATTTCTTGAGCAACGCCGTATCGCGACGGAGTTTGGATTAATAGAGGTGCCCATTAGTCGTAAAAACGGATCAAATTCCGCCCTTCCCTTTTGGCCTTATACATGGCCATATCTGCCCACTTGATGATGTCGTCCAGGCTGGCATCGTGATCGGCAAACAGCGCCACCCCGATGCTTGACGTGCAATAGTGCACCTCCGCCGCGCTCGCATTGTCATGCAACGGAAGCGTCAGCTCATAAGGCTCGGCCAGGGCGGCGCGGATTTTTTCGGCAACGATGCCGGCTTGCGAGACGGACGCCGCTTTATTGGCGTCAAGCTCGTTCAGCATCACCACAAATTCATCGCCGCCAAAACGCGCTACGGTGTCCGCTTCGCGCACACAACTGTTGATGCGGCGCGATGCTTCGATCAAAAGAGAATCGCCCACTGCGTGCCCATACTTGTCATTAAGCGATTTAAAGTTGTCCAGGTCCAGAAACATCAACGCGCCATAGCGCCCGCTTCGTTTGCTTGCGGCTACTGCCTGGCTCAGGCGATCCATCAACATGCGGCGGTTGGGCAGTTGGGTCAGCGTGTCATAGAAAGCAAGATTCTTGATTTCGGTCTCGGCCGCTTTGCGCAAAGTGATGTCGGACAATGTGATGACGTAGTAAGTGATCGCGCCATCCTCCTTCTCCACTGCGGTGACGGTGACCAGTGACGGATACGTTTCACCGTTCTTGCGCAAATTCCAGATTTCGCCCCTCCATGAGCCGGTTTGCTTGATGCTTTTCAACATCGCGGTATAAAAGTTCACATCATGGTGGCCCGACCTGAGCAGGCGCGCCTGCTGGCCGACGGCTTCCTGTGCCGTATAGCCGGTAATCCTGGTAAAAGCGCTGTTGACGCGCAGGATAACTCCCTTGACGTCGGTAACCGCCATGCCTTCCTGCGATTCGAAGGCGATTGCGGCAATGCGAGTCTCTTCTTCCATGCGTTGATGCAGGATTGCGCTCTCCTTCTGCAACTGCGCGGTCATTGAATTTATTCCCTGTATCAGGCTGTTCAGCTCAACTACGCGGGTGGGCTCGGAAATATGAGTTTCGAGTTTGCCGTCGCCTATCAACTGCACGGCGTCACTCAGCTTGCGGATAGGGGAGGTGATGCTTCGTCCGGCCAGATATATCAGGTAAAGGTTAACCATCAAAAACAGCAGCGTCGCGCCTATCGTCAACCAGACCATCTGAGACTTCAGCCTGTTCGTGCGCGCCCAGTCCATTTCAATAATCACGGCGCCCACTTGCTGGGCTGAGGCACTGGCTGCTGTCTCATCAAGCGGAACTTGTGCCGAGATGATGGGCTGGAATATCCATAAACTCTCGCCATCGCTGTGTATGGGTGTGAGCAGATTGACCGATTCTTTTGCCTTGCCGGCGCGCGTTGGCTTGAACTGACCGGACAATCCTGGTTGACCAGCCGGCACTGGCGCTGCCCGATCCGCATCGGCGTTTTCATTTCCCTGCGCTCTGAAAAATACCCCAGCTTCAATCAGGCTCTCGGAAGCCGCATTCAGGATGATCACGCCGCGCACATCCGGTTGCTGCAAGACGCCTTGCGCAATGTTTTGCAAAAATGGCTGATTGTTGGAGAACACGCCATATTCGCTGCTGGAAGCAAGCTGGCGGGAAATGAGTTTGCCGCGCTCCCGCAGATCATGATCCAGGCCGGAAGAACGGTCATGCAGGAAAAACGTCTCCAGGCCGGCCGCCATGATCAACAGCGGAATCAGCGTCAGCCATGCGACATACTGGCGGATTGTATATTGCTTCATTGTCCATTCTCCTTCGCCTTGCCCATCCGGCTGCGTATCGTTTCCCGGGAAGGCAATTCGATTCCCAGGGATTGGGCGACCTGCTGATTGCTCGCAATGGTAAAAGCAGCAGGGTATTGCGAGCCGGGCAACCGCATGGTCCGGAAATACGAAACCACACTCGAGCTTGCCTGTTCAGCCAACTGCTCAGGTGTTGAAAAAACAGCATAAAGCGCGCCGGCATTGACATAGGACTGTGATAAACCGATGAGCGGGACACCGCGCCGATAGCTGGTCAGCAGAATGTTGCGGATATTGCTGCTGCTGTAGATCATGCTATCCGGAATCGCAAGCAGGACATCGCTGCCATCCAGGACATTTTCCAGGCTTGAATGCAATCTTTCAGTTGAGCGAACCGGTTGGGCGACCAGTGAGCCGCCCCGTTCGGCAATATCACGGCGCAGCCGCGCGATATCGATGCGCGTGTTCGGAGAGTGCAGCAGGCCAATTCTGCGCCGGCCGGGAAGCGCGGCCCTCAGAAATTCAATTTGCCTGTTCCAGGGTTGGTCAAGGTAGATCGCCGAAATAGTCCGGGCAGGACTTTGCGGCGCAACCTGGGACAGCAACTCTTCATAGCCCGCCCTGGGAATCATCACCGCCAAAACCGGCGTGCCGGTTTGGCTGGCGGCCAGTTCCGCAGCCTTCATCCCGACGGTAACGATCAAATCAGTTGTTGAGCCGTTGATGGTCTGTGATTCGGTAACGGTCACATCGGCATTGCCGGCGGCAAGCGCCTGGTTGAACGAGTCCGCGAATTGCCGGTAAGGCGCGCTGCTGTCACTCAGGATCAGGCGGACATTCAACGTTCCTGCCTGAGCCGCAGTGGTCAGCAATGCGGCTGTGCAAAACAACAGCGAAGTGACCAGGCGGGGCATCGGAGGGGATTTTTAGAATTCCAGCGCGGCAGCGAGGTAAATACGACGTTTGGAAAACGCGGCAGGGTTGTAGTCGGAGTAACTGTTGTCATCCAGCGCATTCTGGATCACTAATGCAATTTCGCTTCCTCCGGCCCCGCCATCATGATTGTGCGATGAACCAAAACGCTTGGCCATCTTCAAGTCAAGGCGGCGCATGATCGGTTGTCCTTCTGTCCTGTCCAGTACATTAACCCTGTCCTGATAATAGTATCCGACCCCCATCCGCATGCCGCCTGAAAAACCCTGCGCAAGCAGCAAACTGGCGCTGTTAAGCGGCACGGTTTTGCTATATTTGTCGGCATACCTGTAGAACTCACTCATGGGAATGACCAGAGGAGTGAGGGTCAGAGAGCCGATAGGGACTGCCCTGACAAGCTGGTGCGCATAATTCGCGGTCAGGTTGCTGCGCTCGCCCAGCTTGAAATTAAACGTACTCTCGAATCCGTTGTACGTGGCGGAAAAATCATTTTTGAAACTGAGGGGAATATCGCTGCTGCTGTTGAAGGGTGGCAGATAAGGATTGATAACCCCTGCAACAAGAACAGGATCCACCCAGATGATGTTGTCGATGCGGTCGTGATAAACCCTTAAGTCTACGGTCGAACCCGCATCATCCATCTGGCCGACGTAGCCGATTTCGCGGGCTATCGTCCGTTCCGGGCTCAATTCGCCCGCCCCCTTGAGCTCCAGGTATGGGCCGGCCGCCAGCATATACCGGCGGTCGCCTGACACTTCCATCATTTCCGGATTGCGGTAGGCGACAGATGTGCTGGCGCGCAAAGTATGACGTGCGGCCAGATGATAGTTGTATGCAATTCGCGGCGAAACGCGCGTTTGCCCCAGCGGGCTTCTTTCCACCATCGCGCCGGTATTCAGCAAAGAGCTGGGAGTCATGCGCCATTCATCGTGCGCGAAAATCCGGTATTCCTTCCAGGTAACCGGGGACGGCAAATTGATGGGCGAATTCACCGAGTCGTAGCGCATGCCGGTTCCCCATACGACTCGATTGGCGGAAGAAGTATTCAGTGTGTGCTGCAATTCGATCTCGTGGCGGTGCACCGTGACATCATCGGCAATCCAGCTCTGCGGCCCGCCGGGAAATGGGTTGGGCACAGCGTAGCGATCGTCTTTGAAGTTCTGGCCGATATGATAGTAGCTGAGCTGAACGTCGCTGTTTTCAGGGGTGGTGTGCAGCCAGCTTAATTGCTGAAAGTTTGAAAGGGTTTTTGCCTCCCGTAACGTATCCCAGTCATCCGGAATGGTGGTAGGCTTGCCGCTGACGCCGGCGCTATCGCCGTAGCCAAACTGAAAATCGATGCTGTCGCTGCCGGTCGGGCGATAGGCAGCCCTGATATTCATCAGTTTCGAAGAGCTGTCGTCATTCATTTCCTCGGCGCCATGATTATCAAAGCCATGGTCAGACCGCGAAGCGACCGTCATTCGATAATCCCAATTTTCGCTCGTGTTGCCAAGGCGAGCCGAGACATCTGAAATACCCCCACCCCCGCGCACGGCAGACACCTGCGCTTTGGGCCCGGCGGATGCCGGGCGTGTGAGAATATTGATCACGCCCTGCACGGAATTCGAGCCGTGTGAAGCGGCAGACGGGCCGCGTACCACCTCGACCCGTTCTATATCGCCGATATCCAGCGGCAATTCCGCCCAACTGACGTGACCGTAAGGAGGCAGATATACCGTGCGGCCATCGATCAGCACCTGCATTCTGCGCGCGTAGCCATCGGTGGAACCGCGATATGACACGACGGGTGTATGCCCGTCCGCATATCCCACATACATCCCGGGAACCAGCCTGAATAATTCGGGAATACTGCGCGCACCGGAAGCATCGATCATCTTCCGGTCGATCACCGTCATGGCGCTGGGGGTTTCTGATACGGGCTGAGTCAATCGTGAAGCGCTGAGCACGACAGGGAAATCCTGAAGGAAGTCTATCTCGCTTGAGGAATCGGCAGCCCACACGCCTGGCGCGGCCAGGCCGGAAAACAAAAGAACAATAATTGAGACGGCTGATATTGAAACGGTCCCACCCTGCGCGTTCAAGCCCATGCTTCCCCCTGATTGCAAGCCGTATAATAGACCTATGCGTTTGATTATACTGGGTTCAGGATTGAACAGGGTTAGTAAATGCGCAAATGGCTCCCGCAGAAGATTCCTCATTGGAAACATCGGATGGGTTTCTGGTAATATTGCGTTGTTGTCAGGCGAGTGAAACAACAAGGTTCTAACCCCGGCCACCCAAATGCCAAAAGGCTTGCTAGGTTCTAGCGAGCCTTTTTGTTTTGTTGTTTTGCAGTGAACAGGCCTACAGATCATATATGAATCCATTGGAAGAGAAAATTCTCCTATCAGCGAGTGCTGAGGTAATCATGCGCGAAGGCGATGTTGCGCGCGAAGCCCAGATAGTTCGGGAAGTCGGCCGCCGCCGCACCTTTGCGATCATCTCGCACCCCGACGCCGGCAAGACCACGCTCACCGAAAAACTGCTGTTGTTCGGCGGAGCGATCCAGATGGCGGGCACGGTGAAGGCGCGCAAGAGCGGACGCCACGCGACCTCCGACTGGCTTGAGATCGAGAAGCAGCGCGGCATTTCCGTGGCCAGTTCGGTGATGCAGTTCACCTACGATGATTGCGTGATCAACCTGCTCGACACGCCCGGCCACCAGGATTTTTCCGAGGACACTTATCGCGTGCTGACCGCGGTGGATGCGGCGGTGATGGTGGTAGACGCTGCCAAGGGCGTGGAAGCGCAGACCATCAAGCTGCTCGAAGTGTGCCGTTTGCGCAACACGCCCATCATCACTTTCATCAACAAGATGGATCGCGAAGTGCGCGACCCGATCGAGGTGCTGGACGAGATCGAGTCGGTGCTGAAGATCAAATGCGCGCCGGTCACCTGGCCGATAGGCATGGGCAAGCGCTTTCAGGGCGTGTATCACCTGTTGAACGACGAAGTGCTGCGTTTTTTGCCCGGCGAAGCGAAAGCTGATCAGGAAGTCAAAGTGTTGCAAGGCGCGCAGATCGAACAGCTCACGCAGCAGTGCCCGCATGAAATGAAAATCATGCGCGATGAAACCGAGCTGGTCGCCGGTGCGGGCGCATCGTTCGACTTGCAGGAGTTTCTGCGGGGCCAGCAAACGCCGGTATTCTTCGGCTCGGGCATCAACAACTTCGGCGTGCGCGAAGTGCTGCGCGCGCTGGTGGACTGGGCGCCCGCACCGTTGCCGCGCGCCACCGATGTGCGCATCGTGCACCCCACCGAACCCGCCTTCACCGGCTTCGTGTTCAAGATCCAGGCCAACATGGACCCGAACCACCGCGACCGCATCGCGTTCCTGCGCGTGTGCTCAGGCCGCTACACCTCGGGCATGAAGGTCAAGCACCGGCGCACCGGCAAGGAAATGAAACTCGCCAACGCGGTGACGTTCATGGCCAACGAGCGCATGCGCATGGACGAGGCTTACGCGGGCGACATCATCGGCGTGCACAATCACGGCCAGTTGCAGATCGGCGACGTATTGACCGAAGGCGAGGCGCTGACATTCAAGGGCATCCCCTACTTCGCTCCCGAACTATTCAGCCGTGCGCGGCTGCGCGATCCGATGAAGGCCAAGCAGTTGCAAAAGGGCTTGCGTCAACTGGGCGAAGAAGGCGCGGTGCAGGTGTTCGAACCGCTGGCGGATTCCAACCCGCTGATCGGCGCGGTGGGGCAGTTGCAGTTCGAAGTGGTCGAGCATCGCCTGAAATCCGAATACGGCGTGGATGCGGTGTTCGAACGCGCCGGCATCCACACCGCGCGCTGGGTGACTTGCCCGGATGCGGCACATTTGAATGAGTTTGTTAAAGCCAACCAGTCGCGGTTGGCCAAGGATGTGGATGGCAACTATGCCTATCTCGCCGACACCGGCGTGAACCTGCGCCTCGCCCAGGAACGCTGGCCGAAAGTGCAGTTCCACGCCACGCGTGAACATGGGCAACAGCTAAGTTGAAACTGCCAGGCTTACTTTCGCAATTGTTTTTCCAGCCAGGCGTCTACCGACAATGCGCCACGGCTCAGCGCCAGCAGTACTGCGAGCAGCATCCCCCAATACAAGTGCTGGTTGAGGCCGGCCTCGCTTAATTCGGAGTAATACGAGATGACCGCGACCACGTTGAGGATGAACAGGCCTGCCGCGGCAAAGCGTCCGAACAGTCCCAACACCAGCAGCACCGGCAAGCTCAATTCGGCACCGGTGGCCAACCATGCGGCAACTTCAGGGTCGAGCAGCGGCACCTGGTAAACATCGTTGAACAAATACAGCGTGCTGTCCCAGGTTTTTATTTTGGTCAATCCTGACTTGAAGAATACATTTGCCAGGAACAGCCTCAACCCCAGATCGAGTACGGGGGCGAGATATTCCGGCAAGCGCGAGGCGGAGTAGTAAAACCGGATAAAGCGCAGCAACGGGTTCATGGCATTGCCCTCAAAGTGAAATCGTTCAGCACGCCTTGCGCTACCAGATTCAACAGCGCGGCCTGCAAATCAAAGTCCGAATGGCGTTCCAGCGTGGCGGCAGTTGCCTCTCCCAGCGTAGACCCGTCCTGTATGCCTTGCAGCCAGTCTGTATCCGCTGCCGATAATTCGGTGACCATAACAACATCATCCTTGCGGCTGACCAGCGCGTTGCTGGAACCGCTATCGAGATCGATGTGGAAATCGCTATTCGCGCCAGGCTGATGGGCATGCCAGATGGAGGCGACGGGATAGCCGGAACACACCAGATGACAGGATGGATGGGTGTGCAGGATCAGGTCTGCGTACTGTCCGGGTACTATTTCCGCCAGCCTGGCTATGTCAAGCGTGGCGGCATCGTCGGCGAAATAGGCGCGGTGGCAGACCCATTCGAGCTCCGCAACATCCGGCAGGTAAACCAGTTCCTGTGCAGGTTCGAAGGTTGCAACAAAATCCGCCATCTCCGCGCCGTAGTGATGCAGGTTGCCGCTGCGCGGAGCATGTTGCGCGATGAATTGGCGGGTGATGCGCCGGAAAAAATCCTGGCCGACGAGTTGCCCGATGACAGGGTACGCGCCAGCCAGCGTATCATGCACATTGCCGCGATAATTGTTGCGGTAAACCTCGATGGCGACGGCGGCGGAATAATGCCGATAGCTTGCGGCTATCTGCGGCGAAGGTTCCTCGCCGCGCACAATGGCGCGGGCCAGGCCGGACAGGTCGTCATTCAGCGCAAGCATGGCAATTCTCCAACCGTTGTTGCGCTTTCGCCGCTTCGCCTATCAACACCGGCAACGCCGGGATATCGCTGTCCCATTCGATCAGCGTGGGTCGCGGACCGATGTGCTGCAAAGCCAGTTCGAACAATTCCCATACTTCGGGATAGACCGGATGGTCATGGGTATCCACCAGGCAGCCGTCCCTTATGCTGTACCCGGCCAAATGGTATTCCTTCACCGCTTCGGCCGGGATGGCCTTGATGAAAGCTTCGGCATCCACGCCGAGGTTGCGCGCATTCACATGCAGGTTTTCGACGTCGAACAGGATGCCGCAGCCGGTGCGCCTGGTCAGCTCTGCCAGAAATTCGCCCTCGCTCATTTCGCTGTGCGCGAACGACAGATAGCTGGAAAGGTTTTCCACCAGCAACTGGCGGCCCAGTTTTTCCTGCACCTGTTCCACACGGCTTGCCACGTTTGACAAGGCCTCCCGGGTATAGGGAAACGGCAGCAGGTCATTGATGACCATCCCGGAAACAGTATTCCAGCACAGATGTTCAGACACGGCGGCAGGCTGCACCACATCGCACAAATGGCGCCAGGCAGACAAATGCGCCTGATCCAACGGCGCGCCCGACGCCAAGCCCATGCCCACGCCATGCAGGCTGACGGGATAATGTTCGCGCACCCTGAGCAAGGTGCGCAGGGGCGCACCGCCCCCGAAAAAATTTTCGCTATGCACTTCTACCCAGCCGAGCCTGGGCAACTCTTGCAACACTTCACGGTAATGGGGTGCCCGCAAGCCGATACCTGCAATGCACGGCAACGTATTGACCGCGGGCATTTTTCTTACATCGCTTTCTTCATCATGCCGCTGTCACCGGTCATGCCGCCGGCGATCTTGTCGCATGTGCCTTTGGGCACGGCAACGAAATCCATCGGGTCATTATTTTTGGCGGCTTGTCCTGCACATGAATGAGCGCTCTTGTTGCTGGCGCAGTCGTTCATGCCCGACTTGGCGATGCCAAAGCATTTTTCCGTTTCCATCTTTTTTTCGGCTGCGTTTGCGCTGCCGCTGGTCAGGCCCAGCACCAGCAAGCTGCCAATTGCGGCGGAGAGAATGTGACTGTTTTTCATGGTAATACCCTTTCAAATGGTTGATAACGAAGAGCTTGCACCCAGCCAACGACCGGAGAAAGCATGATTTCCTTAAAGCAAAACGCACAGATTCAGGCACATCAGCCTTTATGACTTTTCGTCCTTTCATCCACGCACCAGTATATTCGGGGGAAACCGTGAAAAGGTTACAAGAAAAAATTATGGGCACTGGAAAGGGGCAGGACCAGCTTGTTTGAAAATTATTTTGTTGCTTCGGGAATAAATTTCCGGGTTGGGGTGTTTACCCGGATGCAGCACCCATTTCCATATCAACCATAAAGGAGCATCAAATGTTTAAACGTATCCTGTCTGCAACCGCGCTTCTCGCACTTTCCACTGCTGCCATTGCAGCCCCAGCCGATGATGCCAACGCACACTTCAAGTCCATAGCCGCTGGCAGCACAGTCACTGCTAACCTGGAATTTAAAGGAAAGGCTACAGGGCACCTCTATTAATTCAAAATCCTAAGAGAGACAAGGCGCGAAAGAAATTTTAGCGCGCCGCATATGTTTGATATGTAAGCGTTAAAATTTCTTGAGCAACGCCGTATCGC
>JANLIB010000231.1 GCA_024653675.1 Gallionella sp.
GCGATACGGCGTTGCTCAAGAAATTTTAACGCTTACATATCAAACATATGCGGCGCGCTAAAATTTCTTTCGCGCCTTGTCTCTCTTAGGATTTTGAATAAATAGAGGCGCCCCTTAGTCGAATGGCTAGTTGTTTCATCAATGACGAAATCTGAATTATTAGAGGTGCCCATCAATCCTTCTCCAGCCAGCTTTGCAAGAATGCCCATTGTTCCAGCTCGCGCCCGGCGACATGGTGCGGCAGGTCGAACAGCGATTTCCCCTCGAATGCTGCGTTCACATAGACTTGCGTCTCGCGCAGGTAAGCCAGCACCGGCAGGTCGAGGGTGGAGAGAAAATATTCCAGCGCCTGAGCGGCGCGGGTGCGCGCCTCCATGCGCATTCCGACCACGCCGATGCGGCACTTGCTTTCGCGCACTTTTTTTTCTTCGATCAACTCCTTTAAAAAGCCGTGGCTGGCATGCACATCGAACAGCGAGGGTGCGACCGGCACGATGATTTTGTTGGTCTGCTTGATGAGGGAATACGCGAGATTGCTTCCGGACAGCCCTGCTGCCGAATCTATTACCAGCCATGTGCCCGGGTCGGCCTGGGCTTTATCGTACTTCAGCGCGCGTATCGGCGGGAGGCCGTGCGGGCGCGTGGCGAGCCATAATGAAGCGGATTGCTGTATATCCATGTCGAGCAGGGCGACATGTTTTCCGCGATTTGCCAGGAATCCGGCGATGTTGACTGAGAGCGTGGTTTTGCCGCATCCCCCCTTGGGGTTGGTAATCATGATGGTTTTCATTTCATGCCGGCCTTCCCTCGGAGAGGTCTCGATATTGGGTTAAAGAGGTGGAAATGATACCATCGCGGAACATTAGGGAAACTCAAAAAATTCAGAGTTCGCCCAAATGCAAGGCGCGGAAAAAACTTCGCCGCGCCGCATATGGTTTATATGTAAGCAAGAAATTTTTTACGCAACGCAGCAGTTGGGATGAAATCTGGATTTTTCGGGGGACAGTATGGCAGGGCACAGCAAGTGGGCAAACATCCAGCACCGCAAGGGCAAGCAGGATGCCAAGCGCGGCAAAATATTCACGCGCCTGATCAAGGAGATCACCGTCGCAGCCCGGCTGGGCGGCGGCGACCCTGCCGGCAATCCGCGCCTGCGCCTGGCGATGGACAAGGCTTATTCGAACAACATGCCCAAGGACAACGTCGAACGCGCCATCAAACGCGGCAGCGGCGAACTGGACGGCGTGGAATATCAGGAGCTGCGCTACGAGGGTTACGGCATCAACGGCGCGGCGGTAATGGTGGACTGCATGACCGACAACAAGACGCGCACCGTCGCCGATGTGCGCCATGCCTTCACCAAGAATGGCGGCAACCTCGGCACCGACGGCTCGGTGTCGTTCCTGTTCAAGCATTGCGGCCAAATGATCTTCGCGCCGGGCACCGACGAGAATGGCCTGATGGAAGTCTCGCTGGATGCCGGCGCGGAAGACATCATCAGCAATGATGACGGCAGCATCGAAGTGATCACCGCACCGCATGACTTCGTGAATGTGAAACAGGCTCTGGAGGCGGCAGGCTATAAAGCGGAATTCGGCGAAGTCATCATGAAGCCCGGCAATGAAGCGATCCTGACCGGAGATGATGCGGTAAAGATGCAGAAACTGATTGATGCGCTGGAAGATCTCGATGACGTGCAGGAAGTGTATACGACAGCCGTAATTGAGGATTGAGGAGCGAGGATTGAGGATTGAGTCCAAAAACGGAGCGGTGGTTTCCACTCGATCCTCGATCCTCGATCCTCGATCCTTGATCCGCATCCTCGGCATTGACCCCGGCCTGCGCATCACCGGGTTTGGAGTTCTGGATAAGCAAGGCCAGCAACTCAGCTATGTTGCCAGCGGCTGCATCAAGACTCCGGACGGGGAATTGCCGGAGCGATTGAAGGCGATACTGGAATCGTTGGGCGAGGTGATTGCGCAGCATCAGCCGCAGCAGATGGCGATAGAAAAAGTATTCGTGAATGTGAATCCGCAATCCACGTTGCTGCTTGGACAGGCGCGCGGCGCGGCGATATGCGCGGCGGTGCTGGCGAATCTGCCGGTGGCGGAATACACCGCGTTGCAGGTCAAGCAGGCAGTGGTCGGCAACGGCCATGCCCGGAAAGAACAGGTGCAACAGATGGTGCAACGCCTGCTGAAGTTGTCCGGCATGCCCAGCCCGGATGCGGCAGATGCGCTGGCCTGCGCGATCTGCCATGCGCACGGCGGGCAAGGCATGGGCGCATTGGCGACGGCGGGATACCGGATGAAGAACGGGAGATTGGTTTGATTGGAAGGCTGACAGGGATATTGCTGGAAAAGAACCCGCCACAGATATTGCTGGATGTGCAGGGCGTGGCCTACGAGCTGGACGTGCCGATGAGCACGTTCTACAACCTGCCGGTGCTGCACGAAAAAGTGGTGCTGCACACGCAACTCATCGTGCGCGAGGATGCGCATCTGCTGTTCGGCTTTCTCAGCAACGAGGAGCGCGTCGCGTTCCGCCAGTTGCTCAAGATCAGCGGGGTCGGCCCCAAGCTGGCGCTGTCGGTGCTGTCCGGCTTGAGCCTGAACGATCTGGCGGTCGCGGTGGCGAACAAGGAAAGCGGGCGGCTCACAAAAATTCCCGGCGTGGGCAAGAAAACCGCCGAGCGCCTGCTGCTCGAGTTGCAGGGCAAGTTTGTGGTGGGCGGCGCAGGTGCAGCGCAAGGCGCGGCGGTTGTATCATCCAGCAACGACATCGTGAACGCATTGCTGGCGCTGGGCTACAACGAGAAGGAGGCCGACTGGGCCGCCAAACAATTGCCCAGGGATGTCAACGTTTCAGACGGCATACGCCAGGCACTCAAGCTTTTGTCCAAATCATGAAGCAGTCAAGTTGTTATCCAAAGCAGGGTGCGATTCAAACTGATGTGGAACTTATGCTGCTTGCCAGATCAATATAGGGCGCCTCTATTAATTCAGAATCCTAAGCGAGACAAGGCGCGAAAGAAATTTTAGCGCGCCGCATATGTTTGATATGTAAGCGTTAAAATTTCTTGA
>JANLIB010000202.1 GCA_024653675.1 Gallionella sp.
TCACGCATTCTTGACCCCCAGTTCGAGCCCCTGAAATGACGGTTCAAAGTGGCGCCATTACGGCGGAAATCAGTGGCGCCTTAATGCCGAAAGGTGACAGCTGATGACCGATCTACTTACTGAACCTGAGAAACAGCGCAAACATCAGGGAAACAAGAGTGTTTGCACCACCCGATGATTTTCTCAATGCCATATTCTTTACGTGTGCAGGTTTTTATCGGTTTTAACCGCCCTAATCTTATAGCCTAACACCACGGTGTGACACTGGAACAACACACCCCATCAATTCGGTGATGAATTGGGAAACAATTTTTACCGCTTGGCAGGCCAAGCATGCAGTTCATAGAAACGGAACCGATCACGGTGCGCCTGCTCTAGCTGAATCCTGTCGCCGTTCACTGGCACTGATTTGATATTCGCGAACGCCTTTGCCACGCGCATGGCCAACCCAACGGGGGTGAGGTAGTGAACTTCCCGCCACAACTTTTTGGAAATGCTTTGCAGGTGCGCGGAAATGACTTCCTCGTACCGCTTCGGGGTCTTTATGTGGCGTTCGATTTCTATTGCCACGCGCGCGCCTGCTGGTGAAGTCGCAATAGCATCGGGGATTTTCTTGAGGCCTTGGCTGTGCAGTAGCTTGCCCGGTGTCCAGTCTGCCCAGCCTGCCTCTTCCGCCGCAAGCCGCGCGCGCTGCGTTTCGAGGTGGTGGGAAATATAGGCACTGTTGGTGCGCCCAAGCTGGAAATATGGGCGATCAAACTGATCCATCAAGGCCAGACCATGCGGCGTAATGCCGTAGATATTTGTTTTGCGCGATTCCACCATATGGCTTTCACGCTTTAATGCGCCATCACGTACGAGGCTGATAAGTGTTCTTTCCGCCGCACTGGGACTGGCGGCCATGACTTGGGCGGCAACCACGACACTGGTATACACCTCGCCACTCGCCATGAAGCCCAGGATTGTGTCCTTCTTGGCCTGCGCCCTTGCCTGCCGCTCTTCGTATGTCATTTTCGGAATTTCGGTTCGCATCTTTTGACCCTATTCGTATCGACAGAACAAGTTCAACACAGCATTCCAAAACCTATTTCATACGGCATTGACTTATCCTATCCTGTGGGTATAGGATGCACGTATGGAAACACCTGAACACACCTTGGAGTGGCTGCTTGATTACGATGGAAGACGGCATTTTTACGCCAGCGGCCATTTCCTGAAGTTCGAGATCAGGCTGGTTGAGCAGTCAGGCCAAGTTCCTCACGGCATTGCCTATTCCTTCACCTTCCATGATCCAGATGGAACAAGGCTGCTGGGTTTTGACAATGCGCACCCGGTGCCGCATGTGGGCGGGAAGTTTGTAAAGGCCAAGGCGGAAGCCGATCACTGGCATAGAACGATTAACGATGAAGGTCGTCCGTATGCCTTCATATCGGCAGCGAAGTTGCTTGAAGATTTTTTTACTGAGGTTGAGAAGCTTTGCGAAGCGCAAGGCATATCGACCGAGGTGGTGAACGACAAGGAGACGTGAATATGAAAATGAAAATCCAGTCTATGCAAGACCTGAAAAAAGAAATGCTGTCTGTCGCTCGTGGTGAGCGCAAGGCTCCTGCCGATGCCGCCCAGGCCTCTTTCGAGTCTGTAGAGGCCGTGATTCGGCTACTGACACCTGAAAATCGCTCCCTGCTGGCAACTATTGACCAGAAGAAACCCGTATCTATCGCCGATCTGGCGCGACTGGTAAAACGTGCAGAGCCTAATGTCAGCCGCACACTAGGGAAGCTCGAAGCCTTTGGTTTTGTGCGGCTACGCCAAGGCGCAGGTAAAGCCAAAATACCGGAAGTCGCAATCCATCATCTGACGGTGGATATGGATATATGCGCACAGCACGACAGGGTGGCGGTTGCTTAACATGGTTTAAGTTCCGCCTTCACCTTTGCGCCGCACTTACTACAATTCGCTAACCAACCATTCGTAGAAAGCTCCGGCCACCATGCCGGAGTCCAACCCTGTCGAGCAATATGCCTTATATGCAAACCGGTTTGAAGCCTGGAGGTACACGGCAAACCGGAATTCGATTTCCTTTTGCTGCACCACATCCGCAGCCGCATAACGCTTCTTGGCATCCGCCAGACGCTGCCTTTTTTCAGAAGCCCGTTTGGCATCCTCCGCGTGCTCTGCGGGTGCTGGTTTCGTTTTAGATGCGCGCCAAAGCGTGAGCGTCTCCCAATCCTCAGAATTTGGCCCTTCGTTCGTGATGCGCTTCCTGACTTTCGACTTAAAACCCACAGGACTCCTGACGCCTCCGAATTTGTGCTGCATCCAGATGGACGAGTTGATGAATTCCTCAATACCGCCCTGCAATTCACTTTCCCGCCAAACCGTAGCTTTGGTTTTGCAATTCGTGTCCTCCTCAGTCCCACCAGCGGTGGTGGTGAGCGTAATCTCAGCAGGTAATCTCTGATCTATGGAGGCAAGCGTTTCAGAGAACCGTGGATTCAATTCACCAAGGTCTGTAGATCGCTTTTCCGAGGAGCTCAGATTCTGAGCTCCATCAGCAACAAACTGATTCAGGAATGCATCCACCCGCGCATGATTGCGGAAATAGTGAGTCAGATTTTCTTTGCGGTCGACGTAGCTGCAATATCCTCGACCACAAAAAGGATCAGTCGCATTCATAAATTCGCTCTTTGAATTCCAGCGAACACCTATCGCATCGAACATCCTGCGAAATTCATGCGGTGTGCAGTTCAGTTCTTCGCACCAGCTATCACCAATACGATAGAGTCGATGGCCAGAAATAGGATTACCTTGTTCGTCCTTGCCTTTGGATTGAACGGGTTCAAGGAATTTGTAAAACCCATCCGGCTTCAATGCAAACCAGTAATCCAACTGCTGCATCAGTATGCAGCCCTCCATGCTGCCAGCCATAGCGCGCAACTCCTTAACGTAAGGAATGACAGCATGAAAAATGGAAAGAACTTTATTTTTCATTTCTTCTTTCCTTTCGGGCGACCTACGCCGCACGCGCGCCAAAAATCGTCTGGCCGCGTCGTCCCAAGCTTGCGCACCTCTAACTCCACAGCATTGGCAAATCGATCAGGATCAATCTCATACGCCTCAAATGCAGAGGAAAAAATCGGCATGCGCAAGTTGGACAAAATCTCTTTGCGGGTAGATTCCGCATGCGCATAGCGAAGTGAAAAAAGCAAATTGGCAACATCCATTATTCGTAGGCGCGCGACCTCCAATGCTGCGGCTATCTGGACATCTTCATCCTGAAAATTAAGCCAAGAGCGGACTTGCTCCACCTCAAGTTCGTCGATGAAATTGGTTTGATGGCTCATGCTGCCACCCCCCTCTTCTCCAACTTTTTGCTAATGGATTCAGCTTTTGTTGGTCGGCCAGGGCGGCGCTGTTTGGTGGACGTTGAAGCAGGATGAAGCTCGTCAACAAATTTGATCAGATCGGAAACACGAACCATTTTTCGCTTACCGCGCTGAACTGTTGGGATTGGAAATTCCCCGTCAGAAAGCAAATTCCATACAGTTTGTGGAGCGTATCCAATTGCAGCTCCAGCCTCAACAGGCGTTACGAGAAGTTTGGTGGACTCAATTTTTTGGTAATTTACGGCGACTGGCTGCTCGCCATTTTGAGAATTATTCTTTGACATTTAGCACCTCGGCAAAAGTCGAGGTGCGGTTGGGAACCGATCCCCAGCCGAAATTCACCTCGACCGGTTAAACTGTCCAACAATGTGTCGGGCAGCTATCCGGCGAGGCGTGTACGAGGAGGTGGTGGAGTTATCGGCAGAATTGCCGAAGTGAAGTCGATCTTGGAGAGGCGGATTCTTTCGACAGCAGGAAGGTTGAAAAGCAATTGGACAGCTTGGCGCGCTGAAGACTCAAGTTCCCGCAGACATGCCTGAAATTTTTCAGCAAGGTAAGTTCCCAACTTGTCGTTTGCAACTGTCACAACCATTGTGGCAGTGATTGCAGCCCCAACAAAAACAAGCAGCATTACATTGTGGGCGCATGCTGCGTATGCGCCGATGACGGCGAAGGGCGAGAAACAAAGATGCCTTTGCGCTAAAGTTGCAGCAAGTCCCCATTCGCGAGAACCGCGAAATAATGTACATAGGGAAACTATCGCAACAACATACATTTCCAAGGCAGTCGGCTGGCTTTTCATGGGTGCAGTTATAATCAATTTTTTACACATTGTAAAATCCCTAGCCCAACTTTTTCGCCAATTTTTCGGCGTTCAGGTGAGTATAACGCTGAAGCATCTTCAATGTTTTGTGGCCTGAAATGCTGGCGATTTCCAGCATTGAAAGATCGCCGCGCTCCGACAGTCTGGACAAGGCCTCATGCCGTAAATCATGAAAATTGTAGTCACTGATTTTTGCTCGTTTCACAGCAGCGATAAATGCATGGTAAAGCGTCATACGTGCCATATTAAATACTTTTCCACCAGTGATTGAAACAGGTAGGCTATTCAATACAGCCAGCGCTTCGCTGGTCAAAGGCACAGCGCGATCATCACCGTTTTTCGTTTCACGCAATAAAGCCATGCTTCGCTTCTTGTTGACATCTTTCCACTGCAAATTCAGGAGTTCTCCCTGGCGCGCACCAAGAGCAATGGCCAACCGGACACAGGGCCACAAGCTGCGATTTCGGCTTGCCCCGCACTCGGCCTCCAGCCGCTTCCACTCTTCCTCTGTAAGGCGACGGTCGCGCCCTACCCCATCTTTGGGCATGCGAACTTTGCGCACAGGATTACCACGAGGAAGATCAATCCCTTCTTCAATCTCTGCGAATCTCATCAGTCTGCTCAGCATGTTCAACTCTTTTTTGACAGTGCTGCCGGTAATTGTTTTGCCACGCCACTTATCTGAGAGCCGGTCATCACGATATTTAGCCACTAGCCGTTGATCGATAGCGGCCAAACAATATTTTCCGAGGCCTTTCTTTAGGTGCGCGCATTGGAATTTGTATGCCTCTTTTCCGTCCTCGCGTTGTTTGTACTCGTGAGGAGCATGCTCCTTGAGGAATTTATTAATGAGATCGCCGAGAGTAGTTCGCTCTGCCTCGGTTCTGTCAAAATAAATCCCCTTGTCCATCTTCGACTCTATGTCCCGCGCCCATTTGATTGCCGCGTCTTCTATTTCAAACGTTTTGGTTGCGACGGGAAAGCCCTTGCGCCGGATTTGGACGTGCCACTGAAAATTTCCTTTTTTGCGGATGGTTGCCATAACGCCTCACTGTGCCAAAAATGTGCCAAAAATTCATTTTTCAAATTAGCACAGCTTCGCAAAACCTATTTTTATTGGGTTTCAGTGGACTATAATTGCCCGGCTGGAAAGCGTGTTTAGGTTTATAGCCTAACGGGGGTTCGAATCCCCCCCTCTCCGCCAAATCAAGAAGGGCATCATGTCCCATCATTCCGATTTACTTATATTGCGCGACAAACTGCGCGCGTTCGCCAGGGAACGCGACTGGGACCAGTTCCATTCGCCGAAAAACCTGAGTATGGCGCTGATGGTCGAAGTCGCCGAGCTGATGGAGCATTTTCAGTGGCTGAACGAGCAACAATCGGCCAACCTCTCCCCTGATATCAAGGACGCGGTCGCCGAGGAACTGGCCGATATCCTGCTATACCTGGTACGCCTCGCGGACAAGCTGGACGTGGGCCTGCCCGAAGCCGCGCTGCGCAAGATGGAAAAGAATGCGGCGAAGTATCCGGCGGAAAAGGTGCGCGGAAGTTCAAAGAAGTATTCGGAGTATTGACCACCCCAACGATCCCTTAGCGCTGTCATTCCCGCGAAAGCGGGAATCCAGTCGATCGAATAATTCCCTCATAGCGGGACGAAAGTAAGGTGCTGTCCGCGTTGAGGAGTGTTTGTCTTGCTGGATTCCCGCTTTCGCGGGAATGACACAAAGCAGTATTGACACAAAGCAGTTGACAAGAGAACGAACGTTCTTTACAGTATCGCCACATTCGTTCTGTTTCGATATTGCCATGACTGACTCCAGCACACCTGACTTCAATCCAAAAGACGGCGAATATCTCGCCAAACTCCAGGACTATTACGCCGACTGGAAAAACATCCCCTCCTACGCCAAATTGTGCGAGGTGTTCGGCATCGCTTCCAAATCCTGGGTCAAAGCCGTGCTGACCCGCCTGAGCGCAGCCGGTTTCATCGAGCGCACCCCGGACGGGGCGTGGATTCCGACCCGGCAATTCTTCGCGCGCCCGTTGGCGGAATCCTCCGTCCAGGCCGGGATGCCGGCTTCCGTGACCGAGACGCAAGGCGAATATTTCGTCATAGACGAGATGCTGATCGACACGCCATCCGAGACCACGCTGATCCCGGTCAGGGGCGATTCGATGATCGAAGCAGGCATCCATGACGGCGACGTCGCCGTGGTGGAAAAGCGCAACCTCGCCAGTGTGGGCGACATTGTCGTGGCCATCGTGGACAACGAATTTACCCTGAAGACCCTGGACAAGGAGCGCGGCAAATACATCCTGCGCCCCGCCAACCAGGCCTATCCGGTCATCCGCCCGCAGGGCACGCTGGAGATATTCGGGGTGTTGATCGGCCTGATACGCAAGTACCGGAAGTAAGCCATGCGTCATTCCATCTATCCCGGCTGTTCAGGCCGGCAAGCACAACGCACCCCGCGCGGTCTGCTGTCGCTGACCCATCCCAACAAGGAATTGTTCCGCCGGCAGCACGCCCTGCTGCGCGGCGCAGTGCCGGCGGGTTTCCCCTCCCCCGCCGATGACTATGTGGAACAGCGCATCAGCCTGGACGAGCACCTGATTCGGCATCGCGAGTCCACCTTCTTCATGCGCGTCGCGGGTGACTCGATGCGCGGACTCGGCATCTTTGACGGCGACCTGCTGGTGGTGGATCGCGCCCTGCCTGCCGCGCACGGTTGCGTGGTGATCGCGGTGCTGGATGGCGAATTCACCGTCAAGCAATTGCTGCATACGCCGGAGGGGCAGATATTGCGCGCGGCACACCCGGATTACCCCGACACGCTCATCAAGCCGGAACAGGATTTTTCGGTCTGGGGGGTGGTGAGCTGGAATGTTCACAAGCTTTGACCCTGGAAAAAGCACTGGGCGGGTTACACCCGCCGCCACAGCCGGTGGATACAGGCACATCCTGCGGTGTAATTGAAAAAATATTGCGAAGCCAGCCACCTTTGATCTTTGTGTAAATGCCCATTTTTCTCTGCCCATTTTTCTGTTGCGCTATTCCCTGAAAACTGTGCAAAATGCTCCCATGAAAAATATTCCTCATCCGATTCAATATCAGGGCAGTAAGCGTGCCTTGGCGGCTACCATCCTAAAGTATTTCCCCAAAAGCATTGATCGTTTGATCGAACCATTCGCCGGATCGGCTGCGATCAGTATCGCAGCGGCAGCTCGCGGACTAGCCAAGCGACATGTTATTAACGATATAAATAAGCCTTTGGCTGAATTACTGCGTTTGGTTGTTGAGCAACCAGTTGAGTTGGCCTCATTTTATGAGAAATTGTGGATGGAGCAACACAGCGACTCTTTAGAACATTACTATCAGGTTCGTGAACGTTTTAACCGCACGCAAGATCCCCGGTTGTTCCTTTACATGCTCGCCCGCTGCGTAAAAGGCTCTGTCCGCTACAACAGCGATGGCATGTTTAATCAAAGCCCGGATAAAAGACGGCTCGGCACTCAACCCAAAACCATGCACAAAAATCTCATTGGGGTGTCTCAGTTGCTGAAGGGGAAAACAGCCTTTTCATCCTTGGACTACAAGGCAGTTTTTGCGTCCGCCAGAAAAGCTGATTTGATATACATGGATCCCCCATACCAAGGCGTATGCGGTGATCGCGATTTGCGCTATCTGTCTGGTATATCCCATGAAGAGTTTGTCGTGGCATTGGCCCGGCTTAACGCAAGAGGAATTGCCTACATCGTGAGTTACGACGGACGCAGGGGTGAGCGTGTATTCGGTGAGCTGCTACCGAATTCTCTCAGCTTGATGCGGATTGAAATTGAAGCAGGCCGTTCCAGTCAATCAACATTGCTGGGAAGGGACGAAATTACCTACGAATCCTTGTATTTGTCTGAAGCCTTAGTGCAAAAGCTGAATCACTTGCCCGTCTACCGGCCCCAATCTTCCACCCAGCAATACATGCTGTTGGAACCCCGCCGCCTATATGAAAAAACTTCCCAAAGAGTTCCTTGAACTTTGTCATTCAGTCACGGCAAAACGCGCCAAGACTGTCATCGAGCACATTCTGAAACACGGACAGATCACCACCGAGGAACTCAAGGTGACCTATGGTTATGACCATCCACCCAGAGCCGCACGGGATGTGCGTGAACACGGCATTCCAATTGAGACATTCTGGGTAACAGGTTCTAACGGAAGGAAAATCGGGGCCTATCGTTTCGGCGACATGCGCAAACAGCGTTTCAGCAAATTGGCCGGGCGCACTGGCCTGTCCAAGAACATTCGGGAATCGCTTATAGCCAAGTATGGGTGTAAATGTTTTATCTACCTTGAAAAAATGGAAGCGAATGAACTACAAATTGACCATCGCGTTCCCTACGAAGTGGGCGGCGACAAAAAAACAGGTAAACTTAACCCGGAAGATTTCATGTTGCTTTCAAGCTCGGCCAACCGCGCCAAATCGTGGTCTTGCGAACATTGTGAAAACTGGAGCGGCAAGAAGGACAAAAAGGTTTGCTTAAGCTGTTACTGGGCGTATCCCGAGAGTTATACACATATCGCCATGCGCCAAATACGCCGGGTTGACCTTATTTGGCAAGGCAATGAAGTCGCGACCTATGACAAACTCAAGGCTCAGTCCATCAAATTGCAAAAGGAAATTCCTGCATTTGTGAAACAAATTATTGAAGCCGAGCTTTCCAGGAAAAAACCTTCCTGAGACAAGTCCGCGTAGATACAGCCGTTAAAGCAGCAATCAATTATTTGTTGCACCCTTATTCCGTTACCGGTTTATTCAACATCGCCTTCAACCTCGCCAGCTTGTCCATGCCCTCGTCCTTGGTCACAGTGTGCACAGCATCTGCGTGGCCACCCGCATAAACCAATTCATCCTCCGGCATTTCTTCCAGAAAGCGGCTCGGCTCACAGGCCAGCCAGTCCTTGCCGCGCTTGCGGCGGTTGCAGTAACTGATTTGCAGGCTGCGTTCGGCGCGGGTGATGCCGACGTACATCAGGCGGCGTTCTTCTTCGATCTGCTTTTCGTCGCTGTCGCGGAACGGCAGGATGTCTTCTTCCGCGCCGATG
>JANLIB010000265.1 GCA_024653675.1 Gallionella sp.
AGCGTGCATGACGGTGAAACGGTAGTCGAGCACATCGACACGACCGACCAGCCTGATTGGGCTGGACGCGGGGCCAGCGAAGGCGCATTTGCGGTTCGCGTTGTTGATGGCCGCGTTGAAAAGCACATCTGGAAATCGTCCGTCGCGCCGTCCTATGTGGCCGGACACGAAGCCGCGCACAATGGCGACAGCAAGGCTCCGGGCATGCGTCATACCGCATGGGCGCGGCACCCCATGTACAACCTCGTGCTCACGGCCTACCAGCAATCGCAGACACGAAATGTCGTGCTGTGCGCAACGATCACAGTCGGGGCACCGGGGTATCCGCTTGGACACCTGTTGTGCAACGACGGGCGCTCGGAATGGACGATTGCACCATGAGCGCCCACCAAACCGCCGTCGTGCATGTTCGCGGGCACGACTTCACGGTCGACTACCTGCCGGCCCGCGGCGCGCTGCCCACGGTTCTACGGCTCTGGCTTGGCGAATACCCGGACGACGTGCTGATGATTATCGACGTCGACACCCTGGTCCTGATCCGCATGGAAGCGCAGAAGCGGCATGCCGAGCACGAGCAGTACATCGCGCGGGCCATTGATCTGGAGAAATTTGAATCATGAACAATCATCCATCCGAAGCGTCATTCCTCAAGGACGTAGCAAATCACGAAATGCGCGTTGTGCGCGATGACGGCCTGCATCGGCATGTCCGCTTCAAAGAACATGGCTCCTGCAACATGCACTTCGACCTAATTACATGGCCGGGCTATCTGTGCTACTGCGGCGACATGGGCACCTACGTGTTCCGAAGACTCGAAGACATGTTCCAGTTCTTCCGCACCGACCGCGAGCACAAGAAGGGGCTTGGCATCAATCTGAGCTACTGGTCGGAGAAACTGGTGGCCGTCGATGGCGGGCGCAACAAGGGATGCGCCAAGGAATTCGACAAAGAGCGGTTTGAGCGCGTCATCTGCGAATACCGCATCGGCTGGATTCGAGAGAACCGCGAGCGTCTATCCAAGGCGCAGCGCCGCGAGCTATGGGAGGCCGTCAGGGACGATGTTCTCTATCGGCTGGACGATGGCGAGCACGAGGTTCAGCAGGCGGCGCACGACTTCAGTCACACCGTGGAACGCTACGGAAGGACTGTGCGGTTTGAGTTCAATGACCTGTGGGACCACGACTTCACCGACTACACCTACCATTTTGTCTGGTGCTGCTACGCGCTGGCGTGGGGAATCAAGCAGTACGACGAGGCGCGAGCGCTTGATCTGGTGGCCACATCATGACCGACATCGCCACCGTCCTGAAGAACACCAGCCCGGCCACCGACACGGCGCCGCGCGCGCGCATTCGCCGCTTGGTTGGCGAGTGCGTCGGGTCAGACCTTTCCTCTTTCGAGAAGCACGAACTGTTGCCGAGTTTCGCCAATCGCTTCGTCCTGACCGAAAAGCAGGAGAAGTGCCTGGCCGGCATCGAGGCGCGCGTGTTTGGGGAAGAAGAATGATCGAGAAACCGAAAGAGTTTGACCGCATCTGGTTGCAAACCTGCGGCGACTCAATGAGCGAGTGGTATGGCGAGATTACGTGGTGCCATGACAAGGTAAATGACGATGATGTTGAATACGTCAGCGCCAAATTGTACGCCGAGCAAGCCGCGCAGATGAATACCGCGATGGATGAACGAATTGCGGCAGGGGTGAGGATTGTTGAGCTTGAGCAGCAGCGCGACGAGTTGATGGATTTACTGGAAGGAGCGCGCGTAGTTATCGACCGGCTGCGCACATCGAGGGGAACGCAATTCTTGCAAGCAATCGCACGCGACGGCGCAATGGTGCATGTCCATGCGCTTATCGCAGCAATCGACGCCGCCATCGCAAAGGTGAAGCAATCATGACCTACCAACTCGCCCGCGCCGCTTCCGTAGCGTTCTATTCCTTCCTGCTCGGTTGGACGCGCCTTGACCTGATGATTGCGCGCAGCACCGGGCGGAATCCTGAACATATCGCGCAACTGTGCCGCGACCAAAGCGCCTACGAAACTGAAATCACTCGATGGGAGTTAGGGCTATGAAACTCGTGCCGATAAACTATTTTATTGATCATCACGGCGGGTCTAGGCCGGTCAGTGGGCTTGCCATCGAAACCAATCTTCCGGTTCGGATGTGCCTGCGCAGAGAATGGAGTTCGTGGCGGTGTGACCATTATGATACCGGATACGGGATGAACTATATGGGCGCAGTTGATAGCGAATTGTCCGCCGAAGAAGCCGCGAAAAAATATATTGATTACTTGCGCAAAAACATCAATTCTGGACAATACGCCCGCGCCTTAGCGGCCGCTGGTATTAAGCCATGACCGCCGACGAAGCCGTATTCCTCGGGGTCTGCTGGTGCGCTCTTGTTGCGGGGATGCTGTGAGAAACGATCCATGGCCGACTGAGCAGATTGTCCTGCTGGTCAAGCACTACAGGACCGTTCCGGCGAATGAACTCGC
>JANLIB010000276.1 GCA_024653675.1 Gallionella sp.
GGGCGCCTCTATTAATTCAAAATCCTAAGCGAGACAAGGCGCGAAAGAAATTTTAGCGCGCCGCATAGGTTTGATATGTCAGCGTTAAAATTTCTTGAGCAACGCCGTATCGCGACGGAGTTTGGATTAATAGAGGTGCCCTATTGTGTGCCGCTGTGCGGCACGGCATAGCAAGCTCGCGGCGCAGCCGCGTCAAAACCTCTGTCCCCCGTCTTCTGTCATCTGTCCTCTGACCACGGTCCTCTGACCACGGTTGCCCATCATCCCCAGACAAGGTAAGATTCCCGCCCTTTCGCTTTCAAATTTGACGTGGCGGCGTGTGCCGCCATTTTTCGGCTTTAATGAATTAAGGAACACCGCGTGAGTAACTCTTCTTTGCCGATGCTGCAAGGCTTGCCAGCACAACAAGGTTTGCCAATACAACAAGGTTTGCCAATACAGCAAGGTTTGTACGATCCGCGCCAGGAGCGCGATGCTTGTGGAGTGGGTTTTGTAGCGCATATCAAGGGCAAACAAAGCCATGACATAGTGAGTCAGGGCTTGCAGATATTGAAAAATCTGACCCATCGCGGCGCGGTGGGCGCCGACCCGCTGGCCGGCGATGGCGCGGGTATCTTGTTGCAGATTCCCGATGCGTTCCTGCGCGCGCAGTGCGCGGCAAATGGCGTGGTGTTGCCTGAGATCGGCAGCTATGGCGTGGGCATGTTGTTCCTGCCGCGCGATGCCACAGCGCGAGCCGCATGCGAGCAAATCATTACGGAAAAGATTGCCGCCGAAGGCCAGCATTTGCTGGGTTGGCGCGATGTGCCGGTGGATAACCGCATTCTGGGCGAAAGCGTGAAGGCGGTGGAGCCGGTGGTGCGCCAGGTGTTCATCGGGCGCGGCAGGAAGAGCGCGGATGCCGGCCATTTCGAGCGCAAGCTGTTCGTGATACGCAAGACTGCGGAGCACGCCATAAGCAGTCTTCCGGATGGGCAGGGGAAAGGCTTTTATTGTCCTTCGCTGTCTTCGCGCACCGTGGTTTACAAGGGAATGCTGCTGGCCGATCAGGTCGGCAAGTATTATCTCGATTTGCAGGATGAAAGCCTGGTCAGCGCATTGGCGCTGGTGCATCAGCGTTTCTCCACCAACACGTTCCCCACCTGGGACCGGGCGCATCCGTTCCGCATGATTGCGCACAACGGCGAGATCAATACCTTGCGCGGCAACGTGAACTGGATGGCCGCGCGCCATGCCACAATGTCGTCAAAACTGCTCGGCGATGATCTGGAAAAGCTGTGGCCGCTGATCGTGGAAGGCCAATCCGACTCCGCCTGTCTGGACAATGCACTGGAACTGCTGGTGGCGGGCGGCTACTCGCTGGCGCATGCGATGATGCTGCTGATCCCGGAAGCCTGGGTGGGCAGCCCCATGTTGAACGAAGAGCGCCAGGCATTCTACGAATACCACGCCATCCTGATGGAGCCCTGGGACGGCCCCGCCGCCGTGGCTTTTACCGATGGCCGCCAGATCGGCGTGACGCTGGATCGCAACGGCCTGCGTCCGGCGCGCTACCTGATCACCGACGATGATATTGTGGTAATGGCATCCGAAATGGGCGTGCTGGATATTCCGCAGCGCAAGATCGTGAAGAAATGGCGGATACAGCCGGGCAAGATGTTCCTGGTTGACTTGCAGGAAGGCCGGGTTGTCGATGTCATCAAAATGAAGCAGCAGCTCGCCACCGCCAGGCCTTACCGGCAATGGATAGAAAAATCGCGCTACTTTCTGGATGATTTGCCTGTTCATCCCCCTATCCAACTTTCCCCCGCAAGCGGGAGAAAGGGCGAACGAGAAGGGCAATTTTTTAACCCTGCCGACAAGGCTAAGACCGAGCTCCGGGAAAGCCTGCTCGACATCCAGCAGGCGTTCGGTTACTCGCAGGAAGACTTCAAGTTCATCCTCGCCCCGATGGCTTCAGCGGGCGAAGAAGCGACCGGCTCCATGGGCAACGATGCCGCGCTGCCGGTGCTGTCGAACAAGAATCGCTCGCTCTATGATTATTTCCAGCAATTGTTCGCGCAGGTGACCAATCCGCCGATAGACCCGATCCGCGAAGAGATCGTGATGTCGCTTACTTCGTTTATCGGCCCCAGACCAAATTTGCTCGGCATCGATGAGACCGACCCGCCGCTGCGCATGGAGGTGCACCAGCCGGTGCTGTCCGATGAGAACCTGGCCAAGCTGCGCGAAATCGGCAATCTGACGCAGGGGCGCTACAAATCGCTGGTGCTGGATATTACCTACCCCGTCACTATGGGCGCGAAAGGTTGCGAGGCCGCCATCGAATCGCTGTGCGCCGCCACCAACAAGGCGGTGGCGGATGGCTACAATGTGCTGATCCTGTCCGATCGCACAGTATCGAGCAAGCGCGTAGCCATTCCCGCGCTGCTGGCCTGTGCCGCAGTGCATCATCATCTGATACGCGCCGGCTTGCGCACCAGCGCCGGATTGGTGGTGGATACCGGCTCCGCGCGCGAAGTGCATCATTTTGCGCTGCTCGCCGGTTATGGCGCCGAGGCGGTGTGTCCGTGGCTGGCGTATGAAACCATTGCTGACATGGTTGGCCACTCTCCTTCCAACTCTCTCCGGAAAGCTCCCTCTCCTCAATCCTCTCCCGCTTGCGGGAGAGGAAGCGAACGAGAAGTGGGGCAAGCAGGTATTTTGTCGCAAGACAAAAACTCGCAAAATCAATCTGTAATTCCTGAAGCCGGCAAGCGCTTCAAAAAAGCAATCAACAAGGGGCTGCTCAAGGTGATGTCCAAGATGGGCATCTCCACTTACCAGTCCTATTGCGGCGCGCAGATATTCGAGGCTATCGGCCTGAATGCCGGATTCGTCGAAAAACATTTCACCGGCACGGCAACCCAGATCGAGGGCATCGGCCTGCAACAGGTGGCCGAAGAGGCGGTGCGCACCCACCAGTCCGCATTCGGCAACGATCCGGTGCTGGCAAACGCGCTCGAAGCGGGCGGCGAATATGCTTACCGCGTGCGCGGCGAAGAGCACATGTGGACACCCGATACCATCGCGAAATTGCAGAACGCCACGCGCACCAATAATTTTGCGACCTACAAGGAATACGCCGGGCTGATCAACGATCAGGGCACGCGCATGAAAACCCTGCGCGGGCTGTTCGAAATCAAGCCTGCGGGCGCGCCGGTGCCGCTGGAAGAAGTCGAGCCAGCCAAGGAGATCGTCAAACGTTTTGTCACCGGCGCGATGTCGCTCGGTTCGATTTCCACCGAAGCGCATACCACGCTGGCGATTGCGATGAACCGCATCGGCAGCAAGTCCAACACCGGCGAAGGCGGCGAGGACCCGGCCAGATACAAGACAATCAAGGGCGGCGAAAAACTCTCCGAGATCATCGGCAGGAATCGTGTCGCACGCGACCGTGAACTTGAAGCCGGTGATTCGCTGCGTTCGCGCATCAAGCAAGTGGCCGCAGGGCGTTTCGGCGTTACCGCCGAGTACCTCTCCAGCGCCGACCAGATACAGATCAAGATGGCGCAGGGCGCCAAGCCCGGCGAAGGCGGGCAGTTGCCCGGCCACAAGGTGTCCGAGTACATCGCCAAGCTGCGCAACTCGGTGCCGGGCGTGGGGCTGATTTCCCCGCCCCCGCACCATGATATTTATTCCATCGAAGACCTGGCGCAACTGATTCATGACATGAAGAATGCCAACCCGGACGCCTCGATTTCGGTGAAGCTGGTATCGGAAATCGGTGTGGGCACCGTGGCGGCGGGTGTGGTCAAGACCAAGGCCGACCACATCGTGATTTCCGGTTTCGACGGCGGCACCGGCGCATCGCCGCTGTCGTCCATCAAGCACACCGGCACGCCGTGGGAGCTGGGACTGGCGGAGACGCAGCAGACGCTGGTGCTGAACAGGCTGCGCGGGCGCGTTGCATTGCAGGTGGACGGCCAGCTCAAGACCGGGCGCGACGTGCTGATCGGCGCGCTGCTGGGCGCCGATGAATTCGGTTTTGCCACTGCACCGCTGGTGGTGGAAGGCTGCATCATGATGCGCAAGTGCCACCTCAACACCTGCCCGGTGGGCGTAGCGACACAGGACCCGGTGCTGCGCAGGAAATTTACCGGCCAGCCGGAACACGTGGTGAACTACTTTTTCTTTGTTGCCGAAGAGCTGCGCGAATACATGGCGGGCATGGGTGTCCGCAAGCTTGATGACCTGATCGGCCGCAGCGACCTGCTCGATATGAAGCATGGCATTGAGCACTGGAAGGCGCAGGGCCTGGATTTTTCCAGGGTGTTCCACCAGCCGGATGTGCCCGCCGGCGTGGCGCGCCTTCATGCGGAAGAGCAGGATCATGGTCTGGAAAAAGCGCTGGATAACCAGCTGATCGCGCAAGCCAGTGCCGCGCTGGAGCATAAAAAACCGGTGGTCATCGAGAGCGCCATCAGAAATGTCAATCGCACCGTCGGCACCATGCTGTCGCACGAAGTGGTGAAGCGTTACGGCCATGCAGGACTGCCGGCCAATACCATCACGGTAAAGTTCAAAGGCACGGCGGGGCAGAGCTTTGGCGCTTTCCTCGCGCATGGCATCACGCTGGAGCTGACCGGCGAGTGCAACGACTATGTCGGCAAGGGTTTGTGCGGCGGACGCATCGTGGTGCTGCCGCCCGCGGAATGCAAGATTGTGGCGGCAGACAATATCATTGTCGGCAACACCGTGCTGTACGGCGCGACCAGCGGCGAGAGCTATTTCTGCGGCGTGGCGGGCGAGCGTTTTGCGGTGCGCAATTCCGGCGCGGTCGCGGTGGTGGAAGGCCTGGGCGACCACGGTTGCGAGTACATGACCGGCGGCATGGTGGTGGTGCTGGGAAATACCGGGCGCAACTTCGCGGCGGGCATGTCCGGCGGCGTGGCTTATGTGCTGGATGAAGAAGGCGGTTTTGAGAAGCGCTGCAATCTTTCGATGGTGCAACTCGAGCCGGTGCCGGAAGAATTGGCCGGGTTGGAAAGCGCGGACATCATGCCGGAAAGCCATGGCCGCGTGCATTTCAACCATCTGAACCAGGCCGACGAAAAGGCGTTGCGCGGGCAGATCGAGAAGCACTTGCGCTACACCGGAAGCGTTCGCGCCAAACATATACTCGATAACTGGGCGCATTACCTGCCGAAATTCGTCAAGGTGATGCCGACCGAATATCGCCGCGCCCTGCAGGAAATCGCCGCGCAGCAAGCTGCGAAGGAGATTGCGTAAATGGGCAAGATTACCGGGTTTATGGAATTCGAACGCTTGAGCGAGGCCTACCTGCCCGTTGCCGAACGGCTGAAAAATTACAGCGAATTTGTCCTGCATCTGACCGACGAGCAGGCCAGGACGCAGGGCGCGCGCTGCATGGATTGCGGCATCCCGTTCTGCACCAGCGGGTGCCCGGTCAACAACATCATCCCTGACTGGAACGATTTGGTGTATCGCGGCAACTGGCGCGAAGCGCTGGATGTTTTGCATTCCACCAACAACTTTCCGGAAGTTACCGGCCGCATCTGTCCTGCGCCGTGCGAAGCTGCCTGCACGCTGAACATCAACAACGATGCGGTCGGCATCAAGTCTATCGAGCATGCCATCATTGACAAGGGCGGCGAGAACGGCTGGGTCGTGCCGCAGCCTCCGGCGAAGAAGACCGGCAAAAAAGTCGCCGTGGCCGGCTCCGGCCCCGCCGGAATGGCTGCCGCGCAGCAGCTTGCGCGCGCCGGGCACGACGTGACGGTGTTCGAAAAAAACAGCCGCATCGGCGGCCTGATGCGTTACGGTATTCCCGATTTCAAGCTCGACAAGCGGTTGATCGACTGGCGCATGGCGCAACTCGAAGCCGAGGGCGTGAAGTTCCGGACATCAGTGTTCATCGGCAAGGAAATGCCGGGCAAGGAGATTGCGAATGACGCGAAAGAAAACATCAGCCCGGAACAGTTGCTGAAAAAATTCGATGCGGTGATATTGTCCGGCGGAGCAGAACAGCCGCGTGACCTGCCGGTTACAGGACGCGAACTGGATGGCGTGCATTACGCATTGGAATTCCTGATCCCGCAAAATAAAGAGGTTGCGGGCGACGGCAGGAACCCGATCAACGCGAAGGGTAAACATGTGGTCGTGATCGGCGGCGGCGATACCGGTTCCGATTGCGTGGGCACATCGAACCGTCACGGCGCATTGTCAGTGACGCAATTCGAAGTGATGCCGCGTCCGCCGGAACAGGAAAACAAGCCGCTGACCTGGCCGTACTGGCCGATGAAGCTGCGCACTTCCAGCTCGCATGACGAAGGCTGCCAGCGCGACTGGTCTATCGCCACCAAAAAATTCATCGGCAACAACGGCAAAGTCGAAAAACTGTGCGCGGTCCGCGTCGAATGGAAAGAAGGCAAGATGAGCGAAATCGCGGGCAGCGAGATCGAGATGAAAGCGGATCTGGTGCTGCTGGCGATGGGCTTCGTCAGCCCGGCGCAAAAAGTGCTGGATGCGTTCGGAGTGGAAAAAGACGCGCGCGGCAACATCAAAGCCGACACGGAAAATTACCGCACCAGCAAGGATAAGGTATTCGCCGCCGGAGACATGCGCCGCGGGCAATCGCTGGTGGTCTGGGCGATACGCGAAGGACGTCAGTGTGCGCGGGCAGTGGATGAGTTCCTGATGGGCTCGTCGGTACTGCCGAGATAAACCAACCCTTTATCCGCAGTGGCCGTAGGTTGGGTTAGGCCGCAGGCCGTAACCCAACGCAGATGTTCCAACAAATCACGGTCAAAATTTATCAGGAAAATACAATGAACTTCAAACTAAAAAACGACACCTTCCTGCGCGCCCTGCTGCGTCAATCAACTGCATACACTCCGGTGTGGATGATGCGCCAGGCTGGCCGCTATCTGCCGGAATATTGCGAGACGCGCAAACGCGCCGGCAGCTTTCTCGGCTTGTGCAAAAATCCCGATTACGCCACCGAAGTGACGCTGCAACCGCTGGAGCGTTTCCCGCTGGATGCCGCGATCCTGTTCTCCGACATACTCACCGTGCCGGATGCGATGGGGCTGGGACTGTATTTCTCCGAGGGCGAAGGCCCGAAGTTCAAGAGACCGTTGAATGACGCTGCGGCGATCAAGGCATTGCATGTGCCGGACATCGGCAAGGATCTGCGTTACGTCACCGATGCGGTGACGCAGATACGCAAGGCGTTGGACGGCAGCGTGCCGCTGATCGGCTTTTCTGGCAGCCCGTTCACATTGTCCTGCTACATGGTCGAAGGCGGCGGCAGCGACGATTACGCCAAGGTGAAAACCCTGATGTACAACGAGCCGAAGCTGATGCACCACATTCTCGAAGTCACTACGCAAGCGGCCACCGCTTACCTGAATGCGCAGATCGAAGCCGGCGCGCAAGCCGTGATGATTTTCGATTCATGGGGCGGCGTGTTGTCACATGCGGCATTCCACGAATTTTCGCTGGCTTACACGCATCGCATCGTGGAGGGGCTGATCAAGGAAAAGGACGGCGTGAAGATACCGTCCATCGTGTTCACCAAGGGCGGCGGCCTGTGGCTGGAAAGCATCGCCAATACCGGTTGCGATGCAGTCGGCCTGGACTGGACCATAGACATCGGCGTCGCGCGCCAGCGAGTCGGCAGCAAAGTCGCGCTGCAAGGCAACATGGATCCCGCAGTGCTGTTCGCCTCCCCCGATGCCATCCACGCCGAAGTTGAGCATATCCTCGGCAGTTACGGCTACGGCAGCGGCCATGTGTTCAACCTGGGGCACGGCATTTCGCAGCACACCGACCCGGAACATGCGGCGGCGCTGGTTAAGGCGGTACACGAGCTCAGCAAGAAGTACCACTGATTGCAGTTTCGTAGTTTCGTAGGTTGGGTTAGCGTTTTTTGCGTAACCCAACAGCTTATTGAAATGGTGTTGGGTTACGCAAAAAACGCTAACCCAACCTACAAAGTCCCTACACCCAGTCCCTGGGCGCCAGAAACTCCTCATACAGCTTCGCCTCAGCTGTGCCCTTTTCGGGATGCCAGTCATAGCGCCATTTTACCAGCGGCGGCATGGACAGCAGGATGGATTCGGTGCGGCCGTTGGATTGCAGGCCGAAGATGGTGCCGCGGTCGATCACCAGGTTGAATTCGACATAGCGTCCGCGCCGGTATAGCTGGAAATCGCGTTCGCGCTCGCCGTAGGGCATGTCTTTGCGGCGTTCCAGTATCGGCACATAGGCGGACAGGAAGTGATCGCCGACGCTTTGCTGGATACCGAATGCGGTGTCGAAATCCGGTGCGCTCAGGTCGTCGAAAAAGATGCCGCCGATGCCGCGCGGTTCATTGCGGTGTTTGATGTAGAAATATTCATCGCACCATTTTTTGTATTTTGGATGAAGGTCTGCGCCAAACGGCGCAAGCGCATTCTTGCAGGCCTGATGGAAATGCACCGCGTCTTCTTCGAAGCCATAATACGGCGTCAGGTCCATGCCGCCGCCGAACCAGAACACCGGCGTTTCGCCTTCCTTCATCGCCACGAACATGCGCACATTCATATGCGTGGTCGGCGCATAGGGATTGCGCGGATGCAGCACCAGTGACACGCCCATTGCTTCCCAGCGGCGGCCCGCCAGTTCGGGGCGATGCGCGGTGGCCGAGGACGGCATGCTTGCGCCCATCACATGTGAGAACGCTACGCCGCCGCGTTCCAGCACGTTGCCTTCTTCGAGGATGCAGCATCTGCCTGAGCCCGCGCTGAGCCCGGTTGAAGTGCCGCCTGCCGGCCTGTCCCAGCTGTCGCGGCGGAATTTTTTTCCGTCCACTTGTTCCAGGCGTGCGACGATAAGGTCTTGCAGCTCGATCAGATATTCTTTTACGGCTGCGGAATTGAAGTTGCTCATGCTTACTCCTGTGGAGTGCAGCGACGCGTCGCTGCATCCTTTTATAAAAGCGCAGTCGAGACTGCGCAATCCTAAAGAAACGCAGTCGAGACTGCGCACTCCAGATCACCTGATGATTCTACCATCCGCCCATGCGCGTATCGTGGAAGGTTTTTTGTATTTACCTACGCGCCCCGGCAACACCCAGACCTTGCGCCCGAACAAGCGCCGGCATTGCGCGTAGGTTGTGGCGGGACGTTGCCCGCTGCGATTGGCGCTGGTGGAGACAAGCGCGCTATTTATGCCCTGGCATAATCGCGCGGTCTCACTATGCGCGGTCAGCCGCACCGCCAGCGTGTCATGCGCGCCGCGCAGCCAGCGCGGCGCGGAGTGCTGCGCCGGCATCAGATAAGTGATCGCCTGCGCGCCTGCTTCGCGGAGTTTCTGCTGCTGATCCTGTGTGAGTGGTTGTAGATAGCGCACTAGCTGGAGATAACTGGATGCAATGAGTATCAGCCCTTTGCTTTGCGGGCGCTGCTTGAGTTTGAGCAGGCGTTGCACCGCGATGCGGTTGTCCGGATCGCAGCCCAGCCCATAGCAGGATTCGGTGGGGTAGGCGATCAGGCCGCCGCGTCGGAGGTGCGCGGCGATGCGGCGAAATGAATAAGGTGTACGCTGCATTCAATGCCCCGAAAAATTCACAGCTCTGATGAAACTACTAGCCATTCCACTAGGCCACCAAAAGACGGTAACCAAGTGGCTGGTTATAAGCCAGACTAGGCGCGCGATAAAAATCGAAGCGCAGCATATTGAGTAATATGCAAGCAAGATTTTTTGAGCGCAACAACGTATGGCGACGAAATGTGGATTTTATTTGCGCCCGATTGCGCGATACCCGATGTCATGTCGCATCTGGCAGCCGTCGAAGCTGATCTCGCCGGCGAGCTGATAGGCGCGGCGTTGCGCCATTTTCACGCTGTCGCCCAGCGCGGTGACGCATAGCACACGCCCTCCGCTGGTGATCACCGCGCCGTCGCGCAGCGCTGTGCCGGCATGGAATACATGCGTATCTTCATCCGCTTTTTTCGGCAGGCCGGTGATCACATCGCCCTTGCGTGGCGTGCCGGGATAATTCGCTGCGGCCATCACCACGCCCAGCGCAGTGCGCCTGTCCCATTCCACTTCGACCTTGTCGAGCGTGCCGTTTACCGCGTGATCGATCAGCGCCAGCAGATTGCTCTTCAGGCGCAGCATGATGGGCTGGGTTTCCGGATCGCCCATGCGGCAGTTGAACTCAAGCACCTTGATGCCGCCCTGCGGGTCTATCATCAGTCCGGCGTAAAGGAATCCGGTGTAAAGAATGCCTTCCTGTTCCATGCCGCGCACTACCGGTTGTATTACTTCGCGCAATGCGCGCGCATGGATTTCAGGTGTGACCACCGGCGCGGGCGAATACGCGCCCATGCCGCCGGTGTTTGGGCCGAGGTCGCTATCCAGCAGGCGTTTGTGATCCTGGCTGGTGGCCAGCGGCAGCACATGCTTTCCGTCTACCATCACGATGAAGCTGGCTTCTTCGCCGGTCAGAAATTCCTCTATTACTACTCTTGCTCCGGCATCGCCTAGCTTGTTATCGGACAGCATCATGTCAATGGCCTGATGCGCTTCGTCCGGCGACATCGCCACCACGACTCCTTTGCCCGCCGCCAGACCATCGGCCTTGATGACGATGGGCGCGCCGTGTTTCTTTACATAGGCATGCGCGGCTTTGATATCGCTGAAGGTCTCGAAGAATCCGGTGGGGATGTTGTGGCGCACCATGAAACGCTTGGCAAAATCCTTGGAAGATTCGAGCTGCGCGGCTGCCCTCGTCGGGCCGAAAATTCTCAGACCGGCCTCGCGGAACGCATCCACCACGCCCGCCGCCAGCGGCGCTTCCGGGCCGACCACGGTGAGGTATATCTGCTCGCGCAATGCAAAGGCGAGCAAATCGTCGATGCTTTCAAGCGCGACATTCTCCAGGCCGTTTTCAAATGACGTGCCCGCATTGCCCGGCGCGACATATACCTTTTGTATCCTGGCATCCTGCGACAAGCGCCAGGCCAATGCGTGTTCGCGCCCGCCGGAACCGATGACTAATAATTTCATGACAACCCCAATCCATCGTAGGGTGGATAAAGCGCAACGCGCGTATCCACCAATATGACGGTGGATACGGCCTTCGGCCTTTATCCACCCTACATGTTTAATGCCTGAAGTGGCGGTACCCCGTGAACACCATCGCAATCCCATGCTCGTCCGCCGCCGCGATCACTTCCGCATCGCGCATCGAGCCGCCGGGCTGGATCACCGCTTTGGCGCCGGCTGCGGCCAGCACGTCGATGCCATCGCGGAACGGGAAGAAGGCGTCCGACGCGACCACCGAGCCAACCAGGCTCAAGCCGGCGTTCTGCGCCTTGATGCTGGCGATGCGCGTGCTGTCCACGCGGCTCATCTGTCCCGCGCCGACGCCGAGCGTCTGTCCGTTCTTGCAGAACACGATGGCGTTTGACTTCACATATTTCGCCACGCGCCAGGCGAACAGCAGGTCTTGCAACTGTTCCTTGCCGGGTTGCGCTTTGGTCACGACTTTGAGTTGCGACGCCTGCACGTTGAGTGCGTCGGGGGTCTGCACCAGCAGGCCGCCGCTGACGCGTTTGAAATCGAACCGGTTGTGCGCATTGGACAGCGGTACGGTGAGCACGCGCACGTTCTGCTTTGCTGCCGTGACCTTGAGCGCCGCATCGCTTGCGGAAGGCGCGATGATGAGTTCGACGAACTGGTTGGCGGTAATCTCCGCCGCGCTGTCGGCATCCAGCTCGCGATTGAAGGCGATGATGCCGCCGAACGCGGAAGTGGCGTCGGTGGCGTAGGCCAGTTTGTAGGCGTTGTGCGCGCTGTCGGCAATCGCCACGCCGCACGGGTTGGCGTGCTTCACGATCACGCAGGCCGGCTGATCGAAGGTCTTGACCAGTTCCCACGCCGCATCGGCATCGCCGATGTTGTTGTAGCTCAGCTCCTTGCCCTGCAACTGGGTGTAGCCGGAGATGCCGCCCGCCACCGGATCGAGGTCGCGGTAGAACGCCGCCTGCTGATGCGGGTTCTCGCCGTAGCGCATGTCCTGCACCTTGGCGAAGTTGAAGTTGATCTGTGCCGGGAACGCGCTGTTGCTGCCGTCCGCATTGATCGCGGTGAGATAGTTGCTGATCGCGGAATCGTAGGCGGCGGTATGCGAAAAAGCCTTTTTCGCCAGGTCGAATCGCGTCGCGTCGCTCACGGCACCTTTGTTGGTCTGCATCTCTGCCAGCACATCCGCGTAGTCTGCCGGGTCGGTGACGATGGCGACATGGCCATGGTTCTTGGCTGCCGCGCGCACCATGGTCGGGCCGCCGATGTCGATGTTCTCGATGGCATCTTCCAATGTGCAGCCGGGTTTGGCGACGGTCGCCGCGAACGGATACAGGTTCACCACGACCAGATCGATGGTCGGGATGTCATGTTTCTTCAGCGTGGCGACATGCTCCGGCAGATCGCGCCGCGCCAGAATACCCGCATGAACTTTCGGTTGCAGCGTCTTGACGCGCCCGTCCAGCATCTCGGGGAAGCCGGTGTAGTCCGCCACCTCGGTGACCGGGATGCCGTTATCGGCGAGGAGTTTTGCCGTGCCGCCGGTGGAGAGTATCTTGACGCCAAGCTGGCTCAAGCCCTGTGCGAATTCGAGTGCGCCGGATTTATCAGATACGCTGATGAGCGCTTGTTTGATTGTTGCCATGATGGTTCCAATTATAAAAAATAATGGGTCATTCCGGCCCTTCGACAGGCTCAGGATAAACTGGCTTCAGGCCAAGCCGGAATCCAGCGGTTTTATCTAATTATGCCTTTTAGGTTTTGTTTCCCCCGCGTTGCGGGGGTAATTTTTCACTAACTGGATTCCGGCCTGGCCTGAAGCCAGTTTATCCTGAGCCTGTCGAAGGGCCGGAATGACGGACTACACAATTCCGTGCCCCAGCATTTTTTTGCGCAAGGTATTACGGTTGATGCCGAGCATTTCCGCCGCGCGGGTCTGATTGCCGCCAACCTGTTCCAGCACCATTTCCAGCAGCGGCTTCTCGACGCAGTTCATTACCATGTCGTACATTTTGCAACAGGGGTCTTCGCCATCCAGGTCTTTGAAATACTCCTTGACCGCCTTGCGCACGTAGCGCGCCATGTCGTTTTCGTTGATCAGACCATCGCTCATGCTGCCTGCTCCTCAAAATAATTCTGTTGTGATCTTTGCTGTGACTGTTGCGCAAAAAACTCGTCCACTGCCGCCAGTTGTCCGGCAGCGCTTTCCAGTTGATTCATGTGATGCCTGAAATGCGCCGAGCCGGCCAGCCCCCTGGTGTACCAGGAGATGTGTTTGCGCGCCACGCGCAGGCCGTTGTATTCGCCGTAGAAATCGTAGAGTTCATGCACATGCGATAACAGGACGCGGTGGATCTCGCCGGCATCCGGCGCAGGCAGGTGCTGCCCGGTCCTGAGAAAGTGATCGATCTCGCGGAACAGCCACGGGCGCCCCTGCGCCGCACGGCCTATCATCAGGGCATCCGCCCCGGAATACTGCAACACATGCCGGGCTTTTTCCGGCGTGGTGATGTCGCCGTTGGCGATGATGGGGATGTTTACGCTGGCCTTGACTGCGGCGATGGTGTCGTACTCGGCATCGCCGGTATACGCGCAGGCGCGGGTGCGGCCATGTATCGCCAGCGCCTGGATGCCGGATGCTTCGGCGATCCTGGCGATGCGTATCGCGTTGCGATTCTGCTTGTCCCAGCCGGTGCGTATCTTCAATGTCACCGGCACGTCCACCGCGCCGGTCACCGCTTCCAGCAATTGCGCCACCAGAGGTTCGTTCCGCAACAGCGCGGAACCCGCCATCACGTTGCATATCTTCTTTGCCGGGCAACCCATGTTGATGTCGATGATCTGCGCGCCGCGATCCACGTTGTATTTCGCGGCCAGAGCCAGCATTTTTGGATCGGCGCCGACGATCTGCACCGAGACAGGATCGGCTTCGCCTTCATGGTTGGCGCGGCGCCTGGTTTTTTCCGAACCGTATAACAACGAGTTGGATGCGACCATCTCGCTCACCGCCATGCCCGCGCCCATGCGCTTGCACAACATGCGGAAAGGGCGATCGGTCACTCCCGCCATGGGGGCAACGATGAGATTGTTTTTTAACTGGTAGGGGCCGATGCGCATTTATAAATCCGTTTTACGGGCAAATCGCGGTGTCGCGTGCTCGTTCATTCCTCGTCTATCTTGACGATATGCCTCGTCATTCACTGCGCGGCTCCTTGCGCTTTACCCCGTAAAACGAATTTCTAAGGCGCTGTCCCAATGAATCTTAATCGCGAGGGGGAGCGATTATAAATGAAACATGAGCCCCATGATATGATTGCCGCCATGAATTTTGATGCCATTATTATTGGCGGCTGCCTGGTGGGAGCCAGCCTTGCTGCCGCGCTCAGGCACAGCGGGCTTTCGCCGGCTTTCGAGACGCGTGGCAACTGGCGCAGATACTCATGAAACGCGGCGCGCAGAACGACTGCGGCGACGCGCGATTGCTGCGCAGCTATGAACGAAAACGCAAGGAAGACATCTACACCATGCAGGCGGCGACATACGGATTGAAACATTTGTTCAATAACGGCATTCCGCTGTTGCGTACGCTGCGCAACGCCGGGCTGGCTGCAACAAATCGGCTCACCCCGCTGAAAAAGATGCTGGTACAGCATACCCTTAAATTAACCTAAGAAAGCATCCCATGAAAACGAAGCAAAGCGAAGTTTCAGAGAAGGCTAATGCCCGTCTTGGCGGGCGTTACGCCGCAACTAAAATATTGATCGCGTTGTTATTGTCCACCCTGATGTCTTCCGCCTATGCCGGAGAAAAGGAGATACGCCAAGTGCTGCAAAGCAGCTATCCGAATATGGGCAAGATAGACCATATCGCGAAGACCCCTCACCTTGGTTTGTACGAAATCACCAGCGAAGGGCAGATGTATTACGTTGACGAGAATGCGCAGTATCTTTTTGACGGACGCATCATTGAGCTCAAAACCAGGCGCGACGTTACCGAGGAGCGCAAGCGCAAGCTGTTCGCCATTGATTTTGACAAGCTGCCGCTGGAGCTTGCGATGAAAACAGTGAAGGGCAACGGCAAACGCAAACTGGCGCAATTTACCGACCCTAATTGCAGTTTCTGCAAACGGCTGGAGAAGGAGTTTGTCAAGGTAACCGATGTCACGATATACAGCTTTCTTTATCCTATTTTTCCGGGTTCGGATGAAATCGTGCGTAATGTGCTTTGCGCAAAGAACCCGGTCAAGACATGGGATAACTGGATGCTGAACGGTATCGCTCCCGAGAAAGCCACCTGCGCCACCAAAACCGACCAGGTCAAGGCATTGGGACAGAAACTGCGCGTCAACGGCACGCCGAACGTTATTTTTGCCAATGGAGTGCAATTTCCCGGTTATTTATCTGCGGCAGATCTGGAAAAGAACCTGAACGACAGTAACGCGAAATAGAGAGTAGCCAATACTCCGCTGATCGCCCGCAATCGCGCATATGACAGGTGTACAACCCAATATAGAGATTTACACCGGCCCGATGCCGGGCATCGGCAGCCGCCGGCATTTCGATGAAAGATTTGCCGACTTGCTGGCCATCTCCCATCGCGTCCACAGCGAGGTCTCGCTGTTGATGATCGAGCTGGATCAGTTCAATCAATTCAATGAACGATACGGACAGCCGGCGGGCGATGAGTGCGTGCATAAGGTTGGCGGTTGCATCTCGAAGCTGTTCGCGCGCTCGTCGGATTGCGTGGCACGATATGACAGCGAGCAATTTGCCGTTGTGTCACTTGCCTCCAATATCGAGGATATGATCCGGCACGCACAGAGGCTTTGCGAACGGGTGCGAGAGCTCAATATCCCGAACAGCGATTCCCTGCATGGGGTGGTCACTATCAGTATCGGTGGAATTCATCGCCTGCCGAACCGGGAAACCACGGAAGAAGAACTCATAGAGCAGGCCAATAATCAATTGATTGCCGCCAGGCATGACGGCAGAAACTGCGTGCATATCACCGGCTGATTCCGATTGCTGATCAAACGTGCATTTATGTAGGGCGGGTCACACCCGCCATTGCAACATCCGGTGTCGCGGCGGGTACGAAATACTTTTGGCCGGGCACCCGTGTGACCCGCCCAACAGCCTGATTTTTCATCATACAAGGGCGGGCTAAGCCCGCCGGATCAAGCTGTCGGGCGTAGCCTGACCTACGAATTGTTCCACCTTTATAACAGGGCGCAATGCAGCGGGTGTTGGCAATACATTGTTCTGAGCCAGGCCGGAGGGGCTGGAATCTACGGCGCCAGTATCGGCTCCGCGCCCTTCGGGAACAGCACCCACATCTGGCCGCTCTGCTTCATGCGTATCGTTTCTGTACAGCGGGCAACCTGCTTGCAAAGTTATCGCTATCTGATAACATAACAACCATGATAGAAAGCTTTGGCAACCGGCTTGCCGAGGATTTGTTCCACGACAGAACCTCAAAGGAAGTGCGCCAGTTCCCTCCGGAATTAAAGCGGGCGGCGCGGCGCAAGTTGCTCTATGTGCATGATGCCGCAGAACTCGTGGACTTG
>JANLIB010000280.1 GCA_024653675.1 Gallionella sp.
GCTAGTGTAGTGTCTCGCAAATACCTCGACATGAAACCGCGTCTTTTTCCGCCATGCGGCGTTGCGCCACCTTGCCATATGCCCAATATGGCTGCGGTGCCGCGCCTTGCCTGGTGAAAAAATCCATCGGTTTCATTCTGTCAAGCCATTTGCGAGACACCACACTAGGACAACGTATTTTGTTTGAGTCAGGAGATTGTAATGCGTAAAGTTATTTTGATGGTGCTACTGGCTGTTGTGAGTAATAGTGCGCTGGCGGAGTGGGATAAGGTCGGCAGCAATGAAATCGTTACCATCTACACCGATTCCACCACCATTAGCAGGACGGGCAATATGGCGACGATGTGGCATCTGACTGACTTTAAGAGGGTTAAAAAAGATATGGGGGCGACGTATATGTCGACGAAGGATCAATATGAATACGACTGCAAGGAAGAAAAATCAAGAAGGCGTGCTTTCTCCGAGCACTCAAAAAGTATGGGCGGCGGTGAAGTGGTTTATAGCGACTCTTTTACTACAAAGTGGAAGGCAGTCCCGCCTGACAGCGGCATCGAAATTTTGTGGAAAATCGCCTGTGAGAAGAAGTAGGCGCTTGCAAGCTTCTCACGGGCTATCGCTCCCACCAATACATCACTTTTGAAAGGAAATCGGGATAGCTTAAAGTCATGCTGTTTCGTGACAATAAAATCTTGAACATGGATGACAGCAAATCAATTGGTTAAGTGAGGCAATTTTCGATTAATTCGATTGTAAAGTCTTGAACAATGCCCGACATTTTAAATATTCCGACACATCAAAACAATAAAGGGCACCTCTAAAAATTCATTTTCCAATCTTGCTTTCATCCGCGAGTTAAATTCTTTTGGTGGCGAATAAACAATTAAATGCATAATGAATAACCGCCGAAATGGTTACATACACGCTATTCAGGGTTGAATAGTGGCTATTGGAGGTATCGCGGTGCATTTACAACGCAACTACAGTTGGCTGATTTAGCAATACCGGCGGATCAATATCCAGGACTGCAGGCATGCAACACTTCAAGCCAAAGCAAGTTCAAGCTTCCGCTTTCTTTTCTCCCAGTCGGGCATAAGTCTCTCCAGATACCTATAGAAACCCAGACTGTGGTCGTCATATTTGATATGACACAATTCATGTGTAATCACATATTCGATGCATTCAGGAGGAGCATGCATCAAAGACAAATTAAGTGTCAACGTGGCATTCCGTGACAAGCTTCCCCAACGTGTAAGCATCTTCTTAATTTGTAGATTGGGTAATCCATACCCTTTCCGAATGAAATCCTGAGCGCATTTTTCCAAACATGCTTGAAAATATTGACGTGCTCTTGTTCGGTACCAGTCTTCCAAATATTCTGACACTCGCTCTGGCAGTATCTCACCATCAATTTCGACAACTATCCTCCCCCGTGTCATTTTCACCTGATTGGTATTCGACCTTACCACTTTCAGCCGATACTGTCGGCCAAGATAAAGATGCGTCTCTCCGCTAACGAAACGCCTGGCCGGGGTGCGAGGTTCAAACTGCTGAAAGAAGTCAATCTGATGCAGCACCCACCGTGCCCGCTTTTTTAGCCTGCTTTCTATCTCATCCCGGAGTGTCCCCAACGGCGCTTTAACCACTACCTGCTTATTCGGGTGAACGGCGATCTCCATTGTCTTGCGCGATACGTGAAACACATCGTATGCGAACGACGTATTACCGAAGTGGATTATCCCTGTCATGCACGCATCCTGTGCCGTGCCAACTGCATCGTGCGTTCGATAATCTCGTCCATTTGTTCAGTGTTCAGATCAATGCCTCGTTCACCCTTCAGGGTATCGTATAGATAATCGTCAATATCATTCATGGTGCGCTTCTGTGCATCGAAGTCATCCCAGAAACTCACTTTCAGGTTTTTCTCGAAAATATTTGCAATCGCCAAGGCCGCTTCGCTCGCCACCTCATCTGTTTTGTCACTACCCACAGAACCACCACCCAAAAACGGCTTGAGAATTCCATAGAACGCCATGGCATGTTCATTACCTTGCAACGCGCCGGGTATGTCATCATGCTTACGCTTAACAACGCTCTCACTAATATCTGCGACCCGTTTCAGATATTCCTGATCCGAAATGCGCTTGGCCCGGAAATCGTCAATGGCCTGCTGAATAAGCTTGGAAAATTTCTCGTAGAAAGCCGGGTCTTCCTCCATGTGCTCGGTTATCGCCCGCTTGGTCGCATGCGCAATAGCATCCGCGCGTGCTGCCGTCGTCCGGGCATCGTAAACCCCGTGCTCTTGTTTAACTTGCAGGAAGGTTTTCTCATCGAATATATTGACGGGCTCGTTCAGCCGGATCACCTCATTGGCTAAAATGTGCGTATCCAGCAATTTCTGAATCTTCGGCGCGTAATCGCGATAATCAATCGACTCTGCGTAACGAAGTTTTACTGAGGCTTTCAACTTCCTGAAACGCTTGAGATCGTCCTTGTATTGCTTAAGCTTGGCTTCGGCAGTGGTCATGATGAAGCGCTCGGTCGACAGTGCGATTCCCAGCGTATTACCGTAGTCCGACAGGCGTTCATAAAAATCCTCCCGCAACGCATCGTCCGCCAGCAAAGTCTCATAGGCTTCCTCATCGTGCTGGTTTTTAACTGCCTTAAACAAATCCCAAAGGTCGGAATGGCGCTGCGGTAATTTGGCTACTTCCTCGTGTACCGACATCAGCGTGCCAGCCAAATCCTCTTCGTCAAAGCCCGCCAACCCTGCCTCAGCGTACATGGTCAGCGCCTTATCCAACTCACCCAGAATACTGGCGTAATCCACGATGTAGCCGAACTCTTTCGTTGCGCCGGTTTCCTCGTCCTCGTGCAGCCGGTTCACGCGCGCAATCGCCTGCAGCAAGGTATGCTCGCGCAAGGTACGGCACAGGTACATGACCGTATTGCGCGGTGCATCGAATCCGGTAATCAGCTTATCCACGACGATCAGGATTTCCGGCTCTTCGCCATATTTGAACTGGTTGACGACCTGCTTGATGTACTCTTCCTCAGAGCCATAGCGCTTCATCATTTTTTGCCAGAACTTCTGCACCTCGTCGACAGGCTCGCCTTCGACTTCGTCGTAACCCTCGCGGCTATCCGGTGCCGATATAATTACCTCCGATGTAACATAGCCGATCTCATCCAGATATTCTTGATACTTGAGCGCCGTGAGTTTGCTCGGCGCGACAAGCTGCGCCTTGTATCCGGTTCCTTTCCAATTTTCGCGATAATGCTCGCTGATATCAAAGGCTCGCATATACACAACCTGATCGGCCTTGTTAAGCATCTCCGCCCGTGCATATTTTCTTTTCAGGTCCGCCTGCTGTGCGCGGGTTAACGCCTGTGTATGCCGTTCGAACCAAAGATCGATGGCCTCTTTGTTCTGCACCATTTCCACATGCCGTCCTTCATAAAGCAAGGGCACTACAGCGCCATCCTTCACTGCCTGCTGAATGGAATAATGCGGCTCGATCAAGCCGCCAAACTTGGCAAAGTTATTCTTCTCCTCCTTCAGCAGAGGCGTCCCGGTGAAGCCCAGGTAACAGGCGTTCGGAAACATTTGCCGCATGCGCGCGGCAAAAGAACCGAAATTGGTGCGGTGGCTTTCGTCCACCAACATAAAAATATCGATGGACTCGTCCTGATATTTTTTGACGTTAAGCGCCTTATCGAATTTGTGTATCAGGGTAGTCACAATTCCGGCCTTCTTCTCGCTTACCAGTTCCAGCAGATCGCGACCGGTCCTGGCACGATCCGGTGCCAATCCGCATGCCGCAAATGTATTGCCCAGTTGCTTGTCCAGATCCATGCGGTCGGTGACCAATACGATACGCGGATTGGGAATATCCCGATCCAACGCAAGGGCTCTGGCCAGCATCACCATCGTGAGCGACTTGCCGGAACCCTGGGTATGCCAGATGATGCCGCCCTTGCGTCGACCATCGTGATCCAGCCCCTTAACCCTTTCCAGCGTCGACTTGACGACAAAATACTGCTGATAGCGTGCTATCTTCTTGATGCCGCCTTCATAGACGATGAATTTGTATATCAGCTCTATCAAACGCTCGGGGCGGCACATACTAAAGAGCATCCTGTCCTGCTCCGTAACTTGCCGTTCGCCTTTCACTGCTAACGCATCGAAGAATTTTCGCGCTCGCGCGAAATCTCCGGAAAACAACGCATCTCTGTCTTGCACCGCTAGCGGTTTGTTAACGGCCCCGGCAACATCGCTCTCCTTGTCGCGCAACTCCTGCCAAAGTCCCCAGAACTTCGCAGGCGTGCCTGCCGTGGCATAGCGTGCCGCATTCTTGTTGACGCCCATGACCAACTGCACATACGTAAAGAGCTTAGGCAGATATTCGTCCTGCTGATTGCGGATGCATTGTGAAATAGCTTGTTCCACTTCCACGCTGGGTGACTTGCACTCGATCACCGCAAAGGGAATGCCGTTCACGAAGAGCACGATATCCGGACGCGCCGTCTCGTTGCTGCGGCTGCGCTCCACGCTGAACTCGGCAGTCACATGAAAGATGTTCCGCTCCCAGTTTTGCCAATCGGCATAGCGCAGGTTGAAACTCTTGGAATCGCCTTCGATAGTCTGTTCCAGCGCCGTGCCCAACGTCAGCAGGTCGTAGATCGCCTCGTTGGTTTTTTGCAGTCCATCGTATTTGACGCTTTTCAGCCGCTGCATCGCGGACTGGATATTCTCCTCGCTGAACAGAAACTCCTGCCCCTTGTATTGAATGCGGTTGATCGCCTTCAACTGTTTGCGCAGCACGCCCTCCAGCAACACATTGCCCAGCTTGCCACCGCGCTCGGCCAGCGCCTGCTCAGGTGTCAAATACACGAAACCGAGATTGACCAGCAGTTGCAGCGCCGGGATCTGCGAGAGGTATTTTTCGTTGAAGCGGAAGCCTTCCATCACGCCACCGCCTGTTCTTTTGCCTTCACCCGCCATTGGCCGGTGAGCAGCTTTTGCATCAGGCCGCGCTTCTGCGTTCTCAATGCCTTAATCTCGGTCTGCAACAGAGAAATCTCCCGCTTGGCGTCATCGAGTACCGCGCTGATTTCCTGCTGCTCCTCAAGCGGGGGGAGCGGAATATGAATTTGGGCAAACTCTTTCCAGCGTAAGCTGCCGCGCCGATCCACTGAGGCATTGGTGTTCGCCGCGAAAATCTGGCGCAACTTTTCGGTCTTGAGTAGCTTATATAAATAGCCGTCATCAATTTTCTGGGAGTCTGCCTGAAATACGGTATAGATCGGACTCACCAAGCCAGCAGGTACAAGATTCTGATAGCCGATGGAGCCTTCCTCAATATGGTTGGTCGCGTAGGCAAACTGTCCGTGCCTGACGACTTTGTATTTCGAGGTGTCATAGCTGAACACCTGTTTATCGAAATAAGTGAGCGAATCGACCAACCCGTCGTATTTGGTGCATGAAAGGACAGGCAAATCGCTGTCGCTACCATTTAACGCTGATACCTCGCGGGCGATCTTACCAATTTCAACGACCTGCCAGTCGCTCGGAGCAGAAAACCAGTGTAGTGATCTTGTGGTCTCAATATTACGCATTCCAAAACGAGCATGACCGAACAGCAATCGGTTCGATAGGGCTTCGTTCCGGCGCAGCTTTGCCGCAATCTGCCGCTCGGTTTTCTCAATGGCGGCATCCCACGCCAAGAGTACATTTCGAATTCCAACCTGCTCGCTGAGCCTTGGAAGCGGAATGTAAAAATGGTTCTTGAATGTCGTGGGATTCAGATTGGCTTGGCTGACGGCTCGCGTGGCAAGTTGTTTGATGCGGTGCTGGCCAACTTCACCAGCAAGAATCTGGATTACGTAATCAGGATCAACACGGTCACGATCTAGTTCCAAGCGTACTAGATAGGATGCGAACACGGCTTTCCCTTTACCCCGGTAAATTCCTGCTTTACCGACAAGATCGGGGCTGTTGGTCCGGTTCAGGAGGATGTCGCCATCTGAAATGAGATAGTCTTGTACGTCCTCTTCTGACAGATTGACGCACACGTCTGGATCAATGTGCACACGGCCATTCTGAATGTCCTTCATACCAACAATAGGCACATGCCCTCTGGGGTCTGCCGGCAGCGACAGTCCATATTGCGAGGAACGGATAACCGTTCCGATGGGTACGGTTGCCCAAGTCATTTCTTCTTCCCCAGTTTCTTTTTATTGTTCTCCAGTTGCTTGATACTAGTTTCCGGTGTTGGTAGCGCCTCTGGCATGGTGCCGCCCAGTTCAGAGATGGTCTGGCGCACCTTCTTGCCGACTTCGTAGTGGGTCTGGTTGGCCGTCTGTTTGCCGCGCACCTTGTCGCGGCGCAGCTTTTCTTCTGCCTGCGTGGCGCGGAACAGGTTGGCGGCAAGTTCGGTGCTGCCCATGTGATCGAGAATTTTCTGGCTTTTCTTCAAGCCCTTGATAGCGTGGATGTCCTTCGCGCCCCTGCCACCATAGAGCCCCTTGTAGCCGTGATCTTGGAAGATGGCGTAATCAATAGGGGTTTCGACGCCCGCATCCTTGGCCGCAGCGGCAAGATGCTTGTTGTGCTCGGCCATCTCGTTGCGTATCGCCAGCCGCTTTTCATCTTCTGATAGTCGAGCGTAGGCTTCGTTATCATTCAATTCCTGCCGACGAGTCTGCAGGGCAAAATAGGTCTGGCCGTTAGCAACAACCGACTTGGACGGGTCGCCGTTCTGGACAATCAGGTAGCAGGCATAGCGGGAAAGCCGGTAGTCTTCGATTTCACGCTTGGCACCGGAGCCGATATCGACCATTTTCGCCTTTTGGGAAAAATGGTCATCGACTTCATAGCCCGACTGGCGACAAGCCTCGATCGCCTTCTCGATAACGCGCTTGAATTTGTCCCAGGCTGCATATTCCAGCAGCGGCTGCAAGTCGCGCGCCCCCCAATATTCGTTGCCCTCATCGTCGAACCGACGGATGCTTTCGAAGGTTGCGTGATGCTGGTCGGCAATGCGCTTGTCTGTCATACGCCCAACTCCTTAAGGTAGGTTTTCATCTTCGCGCGCACCTCGACCAACTCAGCTTCAAGCTGTTCGATTTCCTTTTCCACCGCCGCGACATCAATCCCTTCTTCCTCTTCGAAGGTATCCACGTAGCGCGGAATATTGAGGTTGAAATCGTTGTCACGAATTTCTTCGAAGGTGGCGACATGGGCATACTTGTCGATGTCCTTGCGCGCTTTGCAGGCGTCGACGATTTTCTTTATGTGCTCTTCCAATAAGGCATTGTGGTTCTTGCCGGACTGGTAGTCGCGGCTGGCATCGACGAATACCACATCGCGCCGTTTTTCGTTTGTACCGCCTTTTTCACGCGAGCGGTCAAATACCAGAATGGCTACCGGAATAGAGGTGGTCGGAAACAGATTAGCGGGCAGGCCGATTACCATGTCCAGCAGGTTATCTTCGATGAGCTTCTGGCGGATGCGGCCTTCCGCGCCGCTGCGGAATAACACACCGTGCGGTGCCACCACGGCAACGCGGCCTTCTTTTTCCAGCGCGGCCTCGACCATGTGGCTGATAAATGCATAGTCGCCTTTGCTCTTGGGCGGAACACCGCGCCAGTAGCGATTGAAACGGTCGTGCTCTGCATCTTCCGCGCCCCATTTGTCCAAGGAAAATGGCGGATTGGCGACCACGACGTTAAATTTCATCAACCGGTCGTTCTCGACCAATGCCGGATTTGTCAGGGTGTTGCACCATTCAATGCGCGCGCTATCCATGCCATGCAGGAACATGTTCATGCGCGCCAGCGCCCAGGTGCTGCCGTTCGATTCCATGCCGAACAGCGCGAAATCACGCCCGCCAATTTCGCGGGCGGCTTCGACCAGCAGGCCGCCGGAACCGCATGCGGGGTCGCAAATGCGGTCGCCCGCTTTCGGCCTGACCAACTGCGCCAATAGTTCGGAAACTTTGTGCGGCGTATAAAACTCGCCTGCTTTTTTACCGGCATCGGATGCAAATCGCTCGATCAGATAAATATAAGTGTTGCCGATCACGTCTTCCGAAACACGGCTTGGGCTCATGTTCAGTTGCGGTTTATGAAAATCCTCCAGCATGTGTTTCAGGCGAGTGTTGCGATCCTTGGTTTTGCCGAGATTGGCTTCGCTGTTGAAATCGATATTGCGGAAAACGCCTTCGAGTTTGGTCTTGTTCGCCTCTTCAATGGCATCCAGAATGATATTGATGAGTTCGCCAATATTCGGCTGGTTGCGGCGCTCATACAGGCTATAGAAGTCGGCCAGAAACCGATCTTGCACTTCTCCCGTTTGCGGGTCTTTGAGTTCTGCCATTGGCACAACGAAACGCTCGCGCTCCAGCCTGCGGCGGATGCGTACCTCGTCGTCACCGTATTCTTTTTTGTATTTCTCGTAATGATCGCTCCACACGTCAGAAATGTATTTAAGGAACAGCATCACCAGGATGTAGTCTTTGTACTGAGCCGGATCTACGACCCCGCGAAAGGTATCGCACGCTGCCCAGGCAGCTGAGTTGACTTCGCTTTGTTTGATTTTGTCGGACATTTTGTACGTCTCCTGTGAATTCTATTCCTGAGTCAGTTCGGTAATGATTTTCTGGCCCAGCATACGTTGGTAAACCTCGGTGGTTTCGACCAGCTTTTTTCGGAGTTCGAGTTCTTGCGCCAGTAAAGTGCCGAGCTCGACAATGCGCTTTTGTTCTTTCAAAGGCGGAACAGGTATCTGAATATCGCCCAGCACATGGCGCTGCACGATAGGTGTTCCAGCGCCGGTTCGTATCTGCCCGATTTGCGACTGCATTGGCGGCTGATTCAGGCACCATGCAAGATAAGTCGGTTCGATAACTGGATGCGCACGCAATATATAGAATGTCGCCGATGCTATGGTGTTTTCCGGTACCGATTCGATTACGGTAGCGCAATTGCGTACACCACGCGAAATAAACAGCACATCGCCTTTTTGTACACGGTAATTCTCAGGCGAGCCTGGTGGCGTCATTCTTAGCTCGTGCTCATCGACGTAGCGATATGGCATGCAATCCGAAATATGCTTGGCCATCACTACCTGATAAGTGCCCTCAGACTCATGCTCCGCGCGAGCCTTGAGGGCGAACCCAGGAAGGACCTCGGCACACTCAGCAACTTTTTTCATTTGTGTCCGCATGGTTCTTCCCGTTTCCATTAGCCGTTACAGCCCGGGTTGTAGTTACCTACCAAGTCGGACTCTTTCGACAGCCTGACTGACTCCGATGATTCCAGGTGCACGGCAATATGCGTTTTCCCGTTTCTATCAAAGCAGGATTGCTTATGATGATTATCGAACCGTGAACTCAGGTCGTCAGTTTGGCCGACATAATGAATTTGAAAGTTCTGGAGATTCTTTTTCAGCACAGTGTATAGCGCACCGAGTGGTTTGAAGGATGTGCCCCATGGATAAACATCAAAATCATAGGTTTTTCCAGAAGCGCCTTTCAAGGTTACAGTTGTTTCTTTGCTCATTTGCGTTACTCCATAAGTTATGGGTATGACTTGGCACCGAGAACCAACTTGGAGTACACTGCATTTGCTGTAACAAGCGACTCTAGCTGGTTCGGGCTTTGCCTGCCCGGTTAAGGTCTTAAAAAGCCAGTGTTAGCGCACTGGCTTTTTTCCGACCTGCCGAAAACATTTCAGTAAGACGAATATTAATACTCCGTCAGATAATTGTCAAATTAATTTATGGACGAATTTAAATACTGAATATATTATTTCAGTAAGAATACTTTTATTAGTTTAATCAGTTGCTTGTAAAGTATGAAAAAGGAGTGAGGCCAAAACTAGAGCGTTAAGCGTTGCTGTTAACTATGTTTTGGGAACCATGGCTGCGACTGCAGTGCGTCGCGGAGTGGGGTATCGATAAAATCCGGGGCACGCCAAACGTATTCAGCAGCTTTGGCTTTACCTGGAGCATCCAGCGATTGGATATGCGAAAGGGCATTTTGCACAGAAAACAACTCATGAGCCTGACTTTTTTGCTCAAAGTTGCTTTCAAGATCAGTCCAAAGGACAACATCGATTTTTCTCTCCGTCGCCCAGGTCCGGACGACTTCAAGTACCTGTGTGTCTCGGCTCTGCTTTCGTGAGCCGTCAGAAAAGAAATAGCCGATGTTTTTGAAGATCGTCCCTTCTCGGCACCTCAAGTCACATATAACGTCATCAGGGTTCTTGCGTTTGCTAAACGAATAAGCAACGCGGCATGCACTCCCGTTTGCGGAGTCAAGAACAAGCGTCAGTGCATTATTTCGACTTGCTGATACCCGAGAGAACTCAAGCTTTAGGTGGGGTCCATCAAATTGCCATTGTTCATGGTGCTCATCAAATGCAGCGTTGCCGTCCCATAAAAGCGAGCCCCACCCAAGAATGGCAATTTTCATAACAATAACCTTCGTTGATCAATTGATGAAACACTGCACAGACTTTATTTTTTACCTACATCTGTTCAAGGCTATATTGTTTTGGTAATTGTCGCCATTCAAGACTTTATTGTCACGTAACAGTCATGCTGGCCTACCAGCCCGACTCGCGCTCCGGAGTCGCCGAGATTTTGTGCACGCTCAGGTCTGTGCCGTTGAATTCTTCTTCGGCGCTCAAGCGTATACCGACCAGTTTCTTCAGAGCGCCATACACCGCATAGCCGCCCGCGAAGGCGATCACCACACCGAGCAAGGTGCCGCACAGTTGCGCCATGAAGCTCACGCCGCCAATGCCACCGAACGCCTTGAGCCCGAATATCCCTGCTGCTATCCCGCCCCACGCGCCGCACAAACCGTGCAGCGGCCACACGCCGAGCACATCGTCGATCTTCCAGCGGTTTTGCGTCAGCGTGAACATCGCCACGAACAACGCTCCCGCCACGCCGCCTACGCACAACGCGCCGATCGGATGCATCAGGTCGGAACCGGCGCATACCGCCACCAGCCCGGCCAGCGGACCGTTATGCACGAAGCCGGGATCGTTCTTGCCGAACCACAGAGCGGTGAGCGTGCCGCCCACCATCGCCATCAGCGAATTCACCGCGACCAGCCCGCTGATCCTGGTGATCTCCTGCGCCGACATCACGTTGAAACCGAACCAGCCCACCGTGAGTATCCACGCGCCCAGGGCGAGGAACGGAATGCTGGAGGGAGGATGCGCCGAGATTTGCCCTTCCTTGCTGTAACGTCCGCGCCGCGCGCCGAGCAGCAGCACCGCCGCCAGCCCGATCCAGCCGCCCACCGCATGCACCACCACCGAACCGGCGAAATCATGGAACGGCGCGCCGAAAGAAGCAGTCAGCCACTCCTGAATGCCATAATGGCCATTCCACGCGATGCCTTCGAAGAACGGGTAAACAAAACCGACCAGCATGAAAGTCGCCGCCAGTTGCGGATGGAACCTGGCGCGCTCGGCGATGCCGCCGGAAACGATGGCCGGAATCGCAGCTGCGAAAGTCAGCAGGAAAAAGAATTTCACCAGGTCATAACCGCTCTTTTGCGCGAGCTGTTCCGCGCCTGAGAAAAAATTCACGCCGTAAGCGATCGCATAACCGATGAAAAAATACGCCAGTGTCGAAACCGCAAAGTCGGTCAGAATCTTGACCAGCGCGTTCACCTGGTTCTTCTTGCGCACCGTGCCAAGTTCCAGAAAGGCAAAACCCGCGTGCATCGCCAGCACCATGATGGCGCCGAGCAGAATGAATAAAGCGTCGTTATTTATTTTCAGATTTTCCATGCTTCCCCCTTTTTTTCTTTATCTTAAAAACGGCGATTGGTCCACGAAAAACACGAAAAGCATGAAATATTCAAGCTGATCTGTTTCGTGTCTTTCGTGTTTTTCGTGGACCAACTGTTTTTTTTGGTTTATTCAAAACCGCAGCCAGATTCCCACTCGCAGCGCTAACCCTGCCAGCCGCTCAGATATTTCTCCAGCCAGAACAAGCCGACGATGGTTTTGCTCTCGTTGATTTTCCCCAGCCGTATCCACTCGATTGCTTCCGGCAGGGATAACTCAAACACCTCCAGAAATTCGCCGTGATCGAGATTTCTTCCCTGATTAGTCAGGCCGCGCGCCAGAAAATATTCCATGCGCTCGTCGGCATACCCGATGCACGGCCATGCCGTGGCCAGATGAATCCACTCGTTGGCCACGTATCCGGTTTCTTCCAGCAATTCGCGTTGCGCGGTGAGCAGGATTTCTTCACCGTGGTCGATCTTGCCGGCAGGCAATTCGATGAACTCGCGCCGGGGCGCATAGCGGAATTGGCGCTCCATCACCAGATTGCCGTTGTCCAGCATCGCCAGAACGGCCACCGCGCCGGGGTGTGTGATGTATTCGCGGCTGCTCACCCCGCCATCCGGCAAGCGCACGCTGTCCTTGCGCACTTGTATGAAATTGCCCTCATACATTACCGCCGACTCAAGGCAGGTTTCTTTCAGATCCATTTTGGCTTCAATTGCAGGGCGGCGGCTTCAGGCAGCCTGGACTGGAATCCTGTCCCTCTGCGCAACAACGCGGTTGCGCTCATCCACATAGACAAGTTGCGGGTGGTATTTCTGGAGTTCGAGTTCGGTATACATAGCGTAACTGGCGATGATCAGGATATCGCCCGGATTGGCCTTGTGAGCGGCGGCGCCGTTTACGGAAATCACGCCGGAACCGCGTTGCGCCCGCATCGCATAGGTGCTGAAGCGCTCGCCATTGTTGACGTTGTAAATATCGATCTGCTGATATTCCCTGATGTCGGCGGCATCCAGCAAATCGTCGTCGATCGCGCAGGAGCCTTCATAGTGCAACTCTGAGTGCGTGACACGCACCCGGTGCAACTTGGCTTTAAGCATGATTCTTTGCATGGGGTTCTCCTGTTCTGGACGGCGCGGATTATATAGGGAAACACTGATTAAGTCCGTTCGCCCTGAGCTTGTCGAAGGGCTGTCAAGCTAACGCATTGATTGTTAATAACCCTCCGTTTATGGTTCGATAAACTCACCACGAGCGGAGGGCTTGTTCAGTGTTTCCATAGCACTCAACCGGCAAGACAAACTTCGATATTATCCAGCAAGCGGGTATTGCCCAACCTGGCCGCAGCCAATATCACCAGTTCGCGCTGCGCCCCGGTTACGGTCCGCAGATCGGACTGGTTGCGCACCGCCACATAATCCACAGCCCAGCCTCTTGCGGCAAGCGCTTCGACGCCTTGCTGCTGCAATCGTTCAAAATCGCGCTCGCCCAGCAAGATTTGCTGGCGCAGACCTTGCAACGTCCGGTACAGAAAAGCCGCCTCGCCACGCTCTGCCTCGCTCAAATACTGGTTGCGCGAACTCAGCGCCAAGCCGTCCGCCGCGCGCACCGTCTCGCAACCGATGATGCTTACCGGCAGATTCAACTGCGCGGCCATCCGGCGAATGATGTGCAGTTGCTGATAATCCTTCTTGCCGAACAGCGCCACTTGCGGCTGCACGATGTTGAGCAGCTTCAGCACCACCGTCGCCATGCCGCGAAAGTGGCCGGGACGGGATGCGCCGCACAGTTCGTTGGCGATAGCCGGCGGCTCCACGAACACGGTCTGCTGCGCGGGATACATCTCGTTGACCGATGGCGCGAACACCACATCCGCCAGCCCTTGCAGCCTGGCGCAATCCGCCTCCAGCGTGCGCGGGTAGCGGTCGAAATCTTCGCTGGGACCGAATTGCAGCGGATTCACAAAGATGCTGGCCACCACGTAACTGCCATGTTCACGAGCGCGGCGCATCAGGTCGAGATGCCCTTCGTGCAGATTGCCCATGGTCGGGACGAAGGCGATAGCACGCTCGTCAGCCAAACGTTTGCGCAACTCGGCGATTGTAAAAATGATTTGCATGAAACTATTTTACCGCCACGCCCCTGGATGCCGCAGTGATCCACGGTTCAAGGCGCTTGCCAAAAGCAACCCTCACCTCGTATTGCGCTGCTGTTTCAAATACCTTTCGGTAATCGAGCGGCACGTTGATATATTCAGCGTGCAGTTCACTGACAATGCCCCCAATTCGGCTTTCCCTTCCTTCGCGCACAATACTGGGTCGAACCAGCCCATGCACGATCGCATATCGGGTTCTGTCTGGATAGGTGGCTCGCAGTTGCTGCAAATCAATCCCCGCATCGATCACAAACAAGCGGCTGTTGTCACGCTGTTCACGTTGATAGTTCTCTTCGGCGTTCTTTGCTCTCTGCTTGAACTCTTCACTGCCAGGATTGCCAGCCTGTAACACCTTTGATTGCTCGGAAAATTCCTTGGCGCGCATCAACTCCTGCTGATAGGCCTGATCATTCAACTCCATAACAAGCAGCACGTCCCGGGTCTGTGCTACCTTATAGTGTCGGCCATTTTCAAAATTGCTGGCAAGCTTTGCCACGTCAAAGCCCAACTCGGCCAGCTTGGCCTTGTCCAGCCATGCGGGATTTCCCCATTTGTCAGCATATCCCGTTTTATATCCATTTTGCTGTGTGATACGCCAGTCCAGCCTCAACGTAATGCCGCTGTTGTCCTTTTTGTTCCAGCGATCATGCTGCAATTCACGCTGCGATAGCTGCAACCGGCTTTCGGGATCATCGCTGCGGTTATACGCCGCGCCCAGCAATGCCACGGCATTGGTCAGCATTATCAAGGCACTGCCTGCGATCAAGGTGTGAGACCATTTCATCATGATGCCTCCCCTCCAAATAGCTTGTAGTTCGTCGCCCGCAGTCGCTTGAGCACCAGCAGGAACAGAACAGCGACCAGCCCCAGCACCAGGAAGAAAAGGTACTTGGGCATGCTCTCCCACCACCAATCAAATATCTTGGTGTAAAGAAAGATGATGAAAAATGTGACCCCAGTATTGATCACCTCTGGCCATTGTTTGCGCACACCCAACCAGACCACAAGCGCAGAACTGACGAAGCCCGCTACTTGATAGAAGCCCTCGATGAAGTCCGCATCCCATTCTAGATAACTCGAATTGCCCCAGTTCCCCATCGCCAGCACAGGCAAAAAAATTGTCAGCAAGCCGAATATCCGGTACATGGGCGGGAAACTTGCATAACCCTGGTGGCGGATGAACTGCGGGACGGCTAGCAACAGCGCTGCGGCAGGAAAGAAGTTTTCCGGGCGCTCGCCGAAGCTCAGCCAGTACATCCCGTTCCATGTCCCGGTGCGCGCGGCGACGAAGGCGACCATGCAAAGGATGCCGGCCACCAGTAGCAAGCGCAGATCGCAGGCATAGGCCAGCAGAAACGCGAGCGCCGCCCAGGGTAGCAGCGCCTTGTCGGAAGGTGTGATGTTGAATATCTGGCCCAGCATGGTGATGTTGAGCACGAAGCACGCAAACGTCACCAGCGCCGCCAGCTTGGCGAAATACCCGGAGGAATCCTTGCGCTGGATCAGGATCGTGATGGCCAGCATGCCCAGCGGCGCAGCGATCAAGATGACCATTTGGGTGATCGTCGCGATCCAGCCCCAGAATTGGTAGAACAGGAGAAACACGCTGACAGACAGCGCCAACGCGCCAAACAGGGAGGCAATGCGCATCCCCAGTGACAACTGGCTGGCACGCATATCCCGGTCTATGTCGAAATTCTGTGAATATCTGGCCAACAAACCCCGATGGTGTTCAGCGACCCGCTGACGCTGCTCGGCACTAAACGCAATAACGCCCTCTTGCTCAAGACGATCCAGTTCGCCCCGAAAAACATGGATCTGATCTGCGCGTTTCTGCGCTTCTTGTCGAGATAGCATATTCATCCATTGCTCCGAAGTGTTTTAGAGACACCCTGCTGTAATCGTGCAGCTAACAGAATCAGGAGAAACTTTGCTCCGCCGTTGGGAAGCTGCCATCTTTGACTTCATTGACATAGCAATTGATCGCATCCGCAATGGAAGCCGCCCCCTGCATATAGTTCTTCACGAAGCGCGGCTTCTTGCCCGGATAGATGTCCAGTATGTCGTGCAGCACCAGCACCTGGCCGGAACATGCAGCACCCGCGCCGATGCCGATGGTGGGGATGGAAAGCGCGGCGGTGATCTCGGCGGCGAGCAATGCGGGCACGGCTTCCAGCACGATCATTCCCGCGCCGGCCTGCTCGAGCGCCGCCGCGTCCTCAAGCAATTTCTGCGCGGCGGCGGATTCCTTGCCCTGCACGCGATAGCCGCCCAGCTGATGCACCGATTGCGGCGTCAGCCCGATGTGTCCACACACCGGGATGCCGCGTTCGGTCAGGAAGCGCACCGTTTCAACCATGGACGCGCCGCCTTCCAGCTTGACCATCTGCGCCCCCGCCACCATCAATTCCGCGGTGTGGGCAAAGGCTTCCTGCGGGCTGATCTGGAACGTGCCGAACGGCATGTCGCTGACGATGAATGCCTGGCTCGATCCGCGCGCCACGCATCCGGTGTGGTATGCCATATCGTCCAGCGTGACCGGCAGGGTAGTTTCGTGCCCCTGCAATACCATGCCGAGCGAATCGCCGACCAGCAGCACGTCCACGCCCTGCGCTTCGAGCAGCGCGGCGAAGCTTGAGTCATAGCAGGTCAGCGCGGCGATCTTTTCGCCCTTGCCGCGCATGTTTTGCAACTTGGTTAGCGTGGTTCGCGTCATCTAATATTCGGCAGTTGAAGTGACGTAATGACGTAGGATGGGTGGAGCGAAGCGATACCCATCAATTGTCGCCGTGGCGATGGGTATCGCTTCGCTCCACCCATCCTACCAATGCCTGCAATGTGGTTCACATCAATTTCCCCGGCTGAAAAATTCGCGCGGCCCGCGCATTTCCTCCACGCGATGCAATAACATTCCGAAATCCTCATCTCCATCCACAAAGTTGAGATGCTCGCTGTTCACCATCAGCACCGGCGCCGCGTCGTAATGATAAAAGAAATCGCTGTAACCCTGTGACAGGCGCAGCAGATAATCCTCGCTGATGCCCATTTCATAGGGCTGGGCGCGGCGGCGCACGCGTTCCGCCAGCGTTTGCGGCGCAGCCTGCAGATAGATCACCAGGTCCGGCACGGGCGCCTGCAATTGCAGATTGCGAAATATCTGCTGATACAGCACGAACTCTTCGTCGCTCAAATTGATACGCGCAAACAACGGGTCCTTGTCGAACATATAGTCCGCCACCGTGCTCTCGCGGAACATATCCATCTGCGCAAGGTCGCGCACTTCATTGCCGCGCTGGAACAGAAAAAACAATTGGGTCGCCAGCGCATAGCGCGGCGGGTCCTGGTAGAACTGGGCGAGAAAAGGATTCTCCTCGGGCTTTTCCAGCAGCGTGGCGGCGGCGATATGTTCCGCCAGACGCCGCGCAAGGCTGGTCTTGCCGACGCCTATCGGGCCTTCCACGACGATATACCTGTAACGATCAAACAACATCGGCAAGCCGCTCCAATATTTGATCCTGACATGCCTGCAAAGCTTGCTGCGCACTCCCCGCAGCGGGAATATCACAATCAGGCGCAATCTCCAGCAACGGCTGCAGCACGAAAGCGCGCAGGTGCATCTGCGGATGAGGGATGGTCAAACCATGTTCATGCAGTTGCACATCGTCGTACAGCAGCACATCCAGATCGAGGATGCGCGGCGCGTTGCGAAAGGTGCGCTCGCGTCCGTGGCTGTGCTCGATCTGCAACAGCGCTTGCAACAACGCCTGCGGAGTTAATTCCGTCGCGATCTTCGCCACCGCGTTCACGAAATCCGGCTGATCCGGATAGCCCAGCGGCGCGCCGCGATACAGCGAAGAACTGGCCAGCAACCGCGTGCCGGGTAACCTGTCAATTGCGGCAAGGGCGCTTTGCAATTGGCTTGGCGGGTCATTCAGATTGCTGCCGAGTCCGATGAAGGCGATGTGCTGCATTATTCAATGGGCAACTCTGATTGAATTTTCGACTCTGGTTGGGTTTCCTGTTCAGATTCGGGCGCAATAAATTGCGCCCCTACGTCTCCCTGCATGGCTATGTCAGGTTTCTTGCGCGGTTTGCGGCGGCGGCGTTTTTTGTCTCCGGCCTGTTCCGGTTGCAGCATTTCCGCGCGCCGCTCGTCACTGGCATCCTGAAACTCATCCCACCACAGCCCGAGCTGATCATCCACTTCTCCGCTGGCGCAACGCAACAGCAGAAAGTCGTAACCGGCGCGAAAGCGCGGCTGCTCAAGCAAACGGTACGGGCGTTGCCCGGAGCGTTGTTCCAGGCGCTGCTGCATCAGCCATATCTCCTTCATCACCGCATCGACGCGATGCGGAATGGCGAGCTGCGCCCTTTGTTTGGCCAGCACCTCGTCCATCGCCGCATGCATCGCGCCCACCGGGCGTTCGCCCTGCTGCAACCGCAGATTCCACGCAGCCAGCACCTCGTGCCAGAGCAATGCCGCAAACAGGAACGCGGGCGAGACCGGCTTGTCCTGGCTGATGCGCTCGTCGGTATTGCGCAACGCCAGCATGATGAATTTCTCGCCCATCGGCTGTTCCATAATCACATCCAGCAGCGGCAACAGGCCATGATGCAGATTCATCCTGTGCAACTGCTGGATGCATTCCACCGAGTGGCCGGACAACAGCATCTTCAAAACCTCGTCGAGCAAACGCGCCTTCGGCACATTGTCGAGCAACTCCTTCATCCGGGCGATAGGCGCGGCGGTCGCCGCATCCAGCGTGATGCCCAGCTTGGCGGACAAGCGCACCGCGCGCAGCATCCTCACCGGGTCTTCGCGGTAGCGCACTTCGGGATCGCCGATCATGCGCAGCAGGTGCTTGCGGGTATCCGCATAGCCGCCGTGATAGTCGTAGATCTCCTGTGTGTACGGATCGTAGAACAGCGCGTTCGCGGTGAAATCGCGGCGCGCCGCATCCTGCTCCTGGTCGCCGAACTGGTTGTCGCGCAACAGGCGGCCATGCTCGTCGGTCTGCGCATCCCCGGCTTCGATCAAACTCCGGAAGGTGGAAACCTCCACCACTTCCTCGCCGAACATCACATGCACCAGCTGAAAACGCCTGCCGATGATGCGCGAGCGGCGAAACACGCGGCGCACCTCTTCCGGCGTGGCGCTGGTCGCCACATCGAAATCCTTGGGCTTGCGTCCGAGCAAAAGATCGCGCACCGCCCCGCCTACCACATAGGCCTCATAGCCGGCTTCCTGCAAGCCATCGGTGACTTTTTGCGCGCCGTAACTGATCTGGTCGCGATCCACCCCGTGCACGGAGAACGGGATCACCCGGGCATTGTCGACTGGCTTGGTTTTGGCAGGCTTGCCCATTACCCGCTTGAGGAATTTTCTAATCATGCAACCTTCAAAAGGTAAAACGCGACCATATAAAAACGGACGGATCGCGAAAGAGTTCGGATTATACAACCGCAAATGAAACCGCGCCTTGCGGCGCGCTTCTGGTGAAGTAAACAATAGCGCTTGCAAAGTTATCGGTTCATGATAACATAAAAACCATGATAGAAAGCTTTGGCAACCGGCTCGCCGAGGATTTGTTCCACGATAGAACCTCAAAGGAAGTGCGCCAGTTCCCTCCGGAATTAAAGCGGGCGGCGCGGCGCAAGTTGCTCTATGTGCATGATGCCGCAGAACTCGTGGACTTG
>JANLIB010000044.1 GCA_024653675.1 Gallionella sp.
CATTAACCCGATTTAGATTTGCTTGGAAAACCGCGCCAGCGCTTGATCTACGATATATTCTTGTCATAAATTGCGAAGACTTAACTGGTTAGAGACTAAAAACCGCAGTTCAAGCCACAGGGGTAACAGCAGGGGTAAAGTCAGCTAATGGGAGGTGTATCCTGAAAAAATCAGCCGCCCGAAGGCGGCTGAGTGATGCGAAACGGCGAGAGTCTTGCGGTCAATATGTTGCCGTGCGCCCTATTATGCAAGTTGAACTGATAGCATCTGACACCGACATCGGAAGTAAATAGTTGATTTTCGCGGTGCTCTCGGTGCCGTTGACGATGACCCGCGCCGTCACCTCATCCTCGATGAACCATGCGGACGACTTCAGGTACTGAAGATCAAACGTGGCGGCGCCGTTGCTGTCCGTCGTCACCGTCATCGGCACGGAGCCGCCGGCTGCATGAGGCGGAGATATCAGACCGTTATTGAGTATCGCCAACGCGAGGCTCCACGGGGGCATGGCGGCCTGTGCCGGCGTAGTATCTTCCGCGGGAGCCAGAGTGCCGTCATCGAGGTACGCGTTGCGATTGACATCCTCGTTGTCGGTAAAAACCGTTATATTGCCGGTGGGGAGGGCGGGGGGTGTGACGGGGGTGGTGTCATATGGACCTCCACATCGCGTCTCATAGGTGGTGCCAACCAAGACCCGTACGGCATAAATGGAGCCATTCCTGTACCTGGCAGGAAATGCGGTCAGCGTCACGGTTGCGCCTGCCACCCCGCTGCCGTTGGCATCCACGACCATCACGCTGCCCGGCAGCTTGTACTGGGTTGAATCAGCGGTGTCCTCTATGGCCGTGCCGAAGCCTATCGTTATGCTGACGGCGGTGGAAGAAACGATCAGCGGAGTCGCGGCGCACAAGGGGTTGGTTTCTGCAGTGACATTAGGGACAAAGGTGCAGACCTGACCCACGATGCTGGCCTGTGCGTAGATCGTCCCCACCGTGGGCAAAGTGCCCGCGGAAAATGTGGTGGATGCTATACCCAGTTCATCGGTAGTATTGGTATAGACTACGGCGGGTGATACGGTTTCGCCGCTGCCCGTTGTTCCGACCAGGCCGAACATCACCGGCGCGCCGCCTACCAAGGATGAACTTGCATTCCGGACCGTTGCATACAGCGTCAATGTGCTGATGCTGCTGCCGGCACTGGGGCTTACAGTCGACTTGGAGGCAGTCAGGATAATATCGGCCGCAGACGCGGCAGTTGCGCTGATCACAAACGTGCGCGTCAGGGAGCTCAGCGTCGTGCCGGATGCATCCAGCGCGTCCACCTGCACCGTCACCGAACCGGAATTGGCCGGCGCCGTATAGAGAGCCGCCACCGCAGTTGACACCGGGGTCTGAAGAATGGAGGAGAGCGGGCCCGTGGCCGGTGAAGATCCCGTCAGGCTTCCCGAAGTCGCGCTGAGCCTGACGCTGACCACCAAGGTGCTGCCTATCATCGCGGGAACCGTGACCGCGATCGCCTGCGAGGCCGCAGTTGACAAGGCTGTGGGGTTGACAGCCGGTGTGGTGATCGCAAACGAGGTGCCGGTTGCGGTCACGTCGATGTTCTGGGTAGCCGTAGCCGTAACCGCTCCGGTTGCGTCCAGCCATTCCGCAGTCAGCACCACGGTGCCCGCAGCGGTCGGAGTAAACGTGAGCGGCGTTGCGATGCCGGAAGCGTTGGTGGTCAGCGTGGCCGCGGACAGCGTTCCCGTGCCGGTGCTGGCCGCGCCTATCGAGAAGCGTATGGTCTGGCCGGACTTGCCCAGCCCGCCGGCATCCGTTGCGGTCGCAGTCGCGGTAACCGGCGTGGTTGCCCCGACTTCGACGCTGCTGGCGCTTAACGTCAGCGCCAGCGTCGAGCCTTGAATCAGTATCGGAATGCTCGCCGCCTGGCCACCCGTCACCGAGGCGGTCACAAGGGCGGTGCGGTTGCTGAAATCCGAAAGGCCGCTGATCAGCGTCACGGTCGCCTGGCCGTTTGCGTCCGTCGTTGCCGAGCTGGCGTTCAGGTTGCCGCTGCTGGTCGAAAAGGAAATGTCCACCCCGGACATGAGGGCGTTGGACGAGTCCACCAGCGTCGCCGTCAGGGTCGCGGTCGTCGCGTTGTCGGTCAGGATCGAAGTCTTGTCCGTGCCTATCGCAATGGTTCCTGCCACCGGCGTCGTTGACGTGGCAGCGGCGCCCGTGTTATCGCTGCATGCCGCGAGCGACGCAAGCGCGGCCGCCAGCAGGAATAGCGCCGGGAATCTGGTCATGGCTCTGTTGAAAAATAGTTCTCGCACTTTTAGTCTCCTGTTCACGTTCGCCTGACTGCATGATCATGGCCTGATGATCATGGCCTGATGATCATGCACTGAAAATTTTGCCCCAATTGCCGATGCCCATACAATTCAATTCCGATAAACGGGCAACCTGTTCCTACGGATGGCCGCACGGGCGATTATTCTTCGCACAACAATCGCGCAATACCCACAAGGGCACAATTCATGTAGGGCGGGTTACACCCGCCATTGCAACATTCGGCGTTGCGGCGGGTTTAACCCGCCCTACACGTCTGATCAAATCCGTTCGCCCTGACCCTTCGACAAGCTCAAGACTAAAGGCTATTGTCGAAGGGCGAAATTTGCAAGCCGCTGATTCTACATGCTCCTGCGTTCATGGTTCGACAGGCTCACCACGAACGGACGATTTAATCAAAGGTTCCTATAAACCAATAAACCAGAATGCAATCGGCATTAATGCAAATTCATCGCATCCTTCATGATCTTGGGCGAGATGAATATCAGCAGTTCATTCTTGTTGTCAATTTTGGATGAGCTGCGGAACAGCATCCCCAGCCCGGGTATGTCGCCAAGCAACGGAACCTTATCGACGCCGTCGGATAACACCTGGGTATACACCCCGCCGATCACCACTGTGCCGCCGTTTTCCACCAGCACCTGGGTGGTGACCTTGTTGGTGTCTATGCTGGGAACGCCTGCGTACAATGTGCCGACCGAGTCCTTGTTTACCTTGATATCCATGATGACGTTGTCATCCGGGGTGATCTGGGGTTTGACCGACAGGCTCAAGGTCGCTTTCTTGAAGGCCACATTCGTCGCCCCGCTGCTGCTGGCCTGCTGATACGGCACTTCGGTGCCGGTTTCGATCATGGCTTCGGTCTTGTCCGAGGTCACGACACGCGGGCTGGAAATGACCTTGCCCTTGCTGTCGGTTTCAAGCGCGCTCAGTTCGATAGACAGTATCTTGCTCAGGGAATTGTTGAACAGCAGCATGGAAAATGTGCCGGCGACGCCCGCCGAGGGCAGATTGACATTGGGCGTGTTGGCCGGCATCGTCGTGCCGGCCAGTGGCCCGGAGGTTACCGAGTTGGCGCCGATGTTGCCGTTGAGCGTCGGCGTGCCATTTATCTTGAAGGAGTCGAGCGAGTTGTAGCCCAGCCTTACGCCGAGATTCTTGCCGAACTTGTCCGACGCCTCGACTATCCTCGCTTCGATCATCACCTGGCGCACCGGCACGTCGATCTGCTTGATCAGCCTGCGCGCTTCTTCAAGGCGCGATGGCGTGTCCTGTACGAACAGGGTGTTGGTGCGCGCATCCACCACCGCGCTGCCGCGTTTGGAGAGGATGCGCTGCGTGGCGCTGGACAGGAGCCCGGCCACCGCCTCGCCTTTCTGGTAACTGAGCTGGTAGCTTTCGGTGCGCAGCTCTTCCAGGTCGGCGATCTCCTGACGGGAGGTCAAATCTATTTTTTCCTTGGCGGCGATCTCATCGCGGGGCGCGACCTGGATCACGTTGCCGTTCTTGCGCATGTCCAGGCCGCGGCTCTGCAGGATGATGTCGAAAGCCTGGTCCCACGGCACGTCCTTCAGGCGCAGGGTGAGGTTGCCGCTCACCGTGTCGCTGATGACCATGTTCAATTCGGTGAAATCGGCGATCACGTTCAATGCTTCGCGAACGTCGATCTTCTGGAAATTAAGCGTCAGCTTTTCGCCGGCATAGCCGGGTTTCTTGCCTTTGACCAGCTTGTTGGGATCCTCGACGATGGGCTTTACCTCGATGATGAATTTATTGTCGGTCTGGTAGGCGGCATGTTCCCATTGCCCCCTCGGTTCGATCACCATGCGCACGTTGTCGCCCTGCGCAAAGGTATCCACTCCCTGCACCGGGGTCGCATAATCGGCCACGTCCAGTTTGCGTTGCAGATTTTTCGGCAGGTTGGTTTTAAGGAAATCGACAATCAGCGCGGCGCCTTGCTGCCGTATGTCTATCCCGGTATCGGAATCGGAGAGATCGACCTGCACCCGGCCTTCGCCATTACTGCCGCGGCGAAAATCAATGTCGCGCAGCGTATGCATCTGGGTGTCCCGTTTGGCTTCGGCAAAGTGTGAAGTGCTGCCGATAGACGCCATGCCCGCCGGTTTGCCATGCAGCGTGATCAACACGCTGTTGCCGTCGATCCTGGTGTCGTAGGAAACCATTTGATTGAGATTGACAACCAGGCGGGTGCGGGTGCCGGCCTGAACGATGTTGGCGCTGCGCAAATCCCCTTCGGTGAATTCCTGGGAAGATTTCCCCAGCGCGTTGGCAGTGTTCGGGAAATCGAACGCGATCCGCGGGGGAGTCTGGATGGTGAACCCGGCCGGCAGATTGGTTAACGGCTGGGTCAGCTCGACCTTGATGATTGTTATCCCGCTGCTGGCGCCGGTGGCGGTCAGCGCGGTGATGCTGTTCTGCGCGTCGGCCTGTGCCTGGGCGCCCAATATACCGGATGCGATGAATACGCCCAGCAATCGAATCATGCTGCCGACCGCGTTATCAAATCGTTTCATAATATCGCTCCTAAATCATTCGAGTAATTGCAGGCTGCTGATACGTTCAGTCCATTCGCCGGCGCTGTCCTGCAGCATTTCCTTGATTACCACTTCTGTCTCTGTCACCTCTTTGATCAAGCCAAAGTTCGGGCCGATGTAGTTGCCGGCCTTGACCCTGTGCAGCTTGCCATCGGTGGCGCGTATCACCGCATAGCCGATTTTGCTCCGGTAAAGATAACCAACCATTTTGAGACTTTCAAGCGGAAACTCCTCCAATGCTTCCCTGGGGCGTTCCAGATCGGGCTGGTTTACCCCGAGGTTGCCTCCCCCAGGGCGCGCTTCCTCTTTCCGCGGCTTGAACGGATCGGGCAGTCCTTCATCGTTGTTGTAGGCGAAACTCTCGTATGGCTTCACTTCCGGCGGGGGCTCGATCTTGCCGCGCATGCCGGCGCCGGAATTTTTTACGAAATCCCGCAAATCCTGGAACTCTTCGCCGCCGCATCCGGCCAGCAACAGCAACAGAGGCGCGAGATAGATCAGTTTCATTTCTTCGCCCCCGCCGCCGGTTTTGCCGCCTTCTGTGCGGCAGCCAGCTCGGCCTCATCCAGGTAACGAAAGGTCTTTGCAATTGCGTCCATCAATAATCCACCACTGGTGGCCGGGCTTATCGATATGTTATTGAGCGTGACGATGCGCGGCAATATTGCGATATCGCCGGCGAATTTACCAAGGTCATCATAACTCCCGGTCACCTTGATGACGATGGGCTGTTCGGTGAAGGAGCCGGTGATCTGCTCTGCGCCCGGGCGAAACAACTCGAACTGGAGCCCGCGTCCCAATCCAGCTTGATTGATATCGGTCAACAACGCATCCATTTCCGATTTGCTCGGCAGTTGCTTGAGCAGCGCGCCCAGGGACTCCTGGGTTTCATTAAGCTGCTTCTTGATCAAATCCAGATTGATCGCCTGCCTCTTCTTGTTCAGGAAGGTTTCTTTCAGCTTCTCTTCCTCTGCTTGAACATTGCCCAGGGTTTCCCACTGTTCCTGCCAGAGTAATACTGCGCCGGCCGCAACAACAATGACAAATATCGCGGCGAAAGAGATGATCTTCGCCGGCCACGGCCATGCGCCGGGGGTTTTGGGATTCAGACTCTTGAGGTCGGCCAGGGTCATCATGATATCTATTTCTTTCCGCTCGCCGGTTTGGCGGCAGGCGCAGCGGGCTCGGCAGGCGCGCTCTGCAATCTGGTCAGGTTGAAATTCATTGAAAATTCGCTGATGCGCTTGGCGTTCTTGCCGCCCGTCGTAGTAGCATGAATTTCGATCAGGGTGGGTGATTCGAGCCAGGGCGAATCTTCAACCGCCCGCATCAATGTCGATATCCGCGCGTTTGATTGCGCATAGCCAACCAGGCTGATCCTGTTGCCCGTCTGCTTGAGCGACTTGAGGGACACACCATCAGGCAGGATACGCAACATTTGGTCCAGCAGATGCACCACATCGGAACGGGTGCTTTGCAGGCTTTCCACGACATTCTTGCGCGCAAGCAGGGACCGTGTCTGCTCGCGAAGCTTTTTTATTTCCTCAATCTGCTTGTCGAGTATGGCTGTTTCCTGTTTCAGGTATTCATTGCGTCTTTCCTGATAGGATATCTGGGTGCCGATCGCAACCTGCACGAACCCCACCAGCAAACCGCCCAGCACCGCGGAAATAACTCCGAACGCGGCAAACTGGATTTGGCGGGCGCGCCTTTTTTCGGCGCGATGCGGGAGTAAATTGATGCGCATCATGATGGGTCGAACCTCCGCATCGCCAGGCCGCAAGCGATGATCAATGACGGCGCGTCGATCTGCAATTGCCGCGGTTTGATGCGCCCGGACAGGCTCATCATGGCAAACGGATTCGCCACCATGGTGCTCACCTGGGTTTTGGTCGCAACCGCATCATCCAGACCTGGCAAGGAGGCAGTTCCACCCGAAAGCACGATGTAATCAACTTCGTTGTATTGCGTCGAGGTGAAGAAAAATTGCAGCGCACGGGCGATTTCCATCACCACGCTCTCGCGAAATGGCGATAAAACGTCATTCTCGTAATTCTCCGGCAATCCGCCATTGCGCTTGGCTGACTCCGCGTCTTCGGCGGACAGGCCAAACACGCTTTGTATCTGTTTGGTCAACTGGTCGCCACCCATTTGCTGATCCCTTGAATACACCGATTGCCCGTTGCGCAGCACGTTGACGTTCATCACATACGCCCCTACGTCTATCAGCGCCACACACTTGTCAGGAGCGCCTTCGGGCAGTTGGGCACGAATCTGCTCGAATGCCATCTCCGCAGCATAGGGTTCGACATCCATCACGAGCACTTTCAATCCGGAAGCCTGTGCCACCGCGACACGATCTTCGACATTCGCCTTGCGCGAAGCCGCCAGCAGCACTTCCACTTCCTCCGGATTGTTTGGCGCGGGACCTATCACCTGAAAGTCCAGATTGACCTCCTCCAGGGCGAATGGAATATATTGATTGGCTTCGGATTCGACCTGGTATTCCAGGTCTTCTTCGCGCAAACCGGCAGGCAGGAGGATCTTCTTGGTGATTACCGCTGCAGCAGGCAATGCCATGCTTACGTTCCGGATGCGAGTGCCCAGCCGCTTCCACGCACGTTGCACGCTTTCCGAAACAGCATCAAGGTTATTGATGTTGCCGTCAGTGATAGCGTCTTTGGGCATAGCCTCTATCGCGTAGCGCTCAACGATATATCCGCCCTTTTTTGACGCCTCGCTCAACTCGACCATCTTGACCGACGACGAACTGATGTCCACCCCTATCAGGGGCGGTGTCGCGGTGTGTAAAAAGTCCAGCGGGATGTCAAAATTTACTTTAATCATTGACCGGTTAGCGCTCTATTCGTATAAAGTGGTTTAAATCCTAGCAATAACTATAAATCGTGTAAAGCTATATTTGGGGTTAATTTATCTCTTCATAGCCGATATAATTTCGCCTGCCCTCATTTCATCGCTTCTTTTCGGTCAATCATACATGCTCCCCCGTCACTTGCATCTTTCCATTCTTGTCACGCTGACTCTGCTATTGCTGCCGGCAATATTGCTTGGCGTGGCGGTTTTGTTGACTTATCCTGCCCTGCCTTCCCTTGAGTCCCTTACCGATTACCGCCCGAAAATTCCGCTGCGCATATACAGCGCCGAGGGTGTGCTGCTCAGCGAATTCGGGGATGAGCGCCGTGCGTTAGTCAAAATCTCAGAAGTTCCGGCTGTGATGATACAAGCCATTCTTGCCGCCGAAGATGACCGGTTCTACGAACACGGCGGCGTGGATTACATAGGAGTGTTGCGCGCGGCGATTTCCAACTTCACCTCAGGCGGGGTAAAACAGGGCGCCAGCACGATCACCATGCAGGTGGCGCGCAATTTTTTCCTTACCAAGGAAAAGACTGTGACACGCAAGTTCAATGAGGTGCTGCTCACTTTCAAAATCGAGCATAGCCTGAGCAAGGATGAGATTCTTGAGCTCTACATCAACCAGATTTTTCTCGGCCAGCGCGCATATGGCTTTGCGGCGGCGGCTCAGGTTTATTTCGGCAAGCCGATCGGCCAGGTCACGATCGCCGAAGCTGCCATGCTTGCCGGGCTGCCCAAAGCCCCATCCGCATACAACCCTGTGGTAAACCCCAAGCGCGCAAAACTGCGTCAACTTTATGTGCTGCGCCGCATGCATGAGTTGCATTACATCGATGACGAACAGTATCAACTCATCCAGCAGCTGCCCGTCGTGGCCAGGCGGGATGGTCAGGGTTTCGGGGTAAAGTCCGATTTTCTTTCGGAAATGGTCAGGCAGGCCGTGTACGAAAAATTCCAGGAAGACACTTACACGCAAGGCTTCAGGGTTTACACCACCATCCGGCAACAGGATCAAATCATCGCGCAGTCAGCCGTCCGCAAAGGCATACTCGATTATGACCGCCGTCACGGATTCCGTGGCCCGGAAGGTTTTGTTGCCTTGCGCGGCGAAACCGGTGACGAGCAACTGGAGGAAGCCCTTCAGGATTTCCCCGACAGCGATGATTTGATCCCGGCCATCGTTCTGGAGGCAACATCCACTCTGGTTAAAGCCTATTGCAGGGGGGGTGAAATCGCGGAAATCACCGGCGATGCCCTGCTTTTCGTCCAGCAGGCCTTGACCAAAAAAGTCCCTTTGAACCAGCGCATCAACGCAGGTTCGATCCTGCGATTGCAAAAGGACGACCTCGGCATCTGGCAAATAAGCCAGTTGCCACAGGTAGAAGCTGCATTTGTTTCCGGCGACCCGCGCACCGGGGCCATTTTCGCGCTGATCGGCGGATTCGATTTCAACCGCAACCAGTTCAACCACATCACTCAGGCATGGCGGCAACCCGGCTCCAGCTTCAAACCATTCATCTACTCGGCAGCGTTGGAAAAGGGCTTCACCCCAGCCACGGTAATCAATGACGCGCCCCTGATCTTTGATGCCGAACAAACCGGCAACGAGCCCTGGCAACCCAAAAACTATGACGAAAAATTCGATGGCCCGATGCGCATGCGCCAGGCGCTCATGAGATCCAAGAATCTGGTTTCGATTCGAATCCTGCAGTCCATCACTCCACAGTATGCGCAGGACTACATCTCCAAATTCGGTTTCGACGCCGCCAAACACCCCCCTTACCTGACCATGGCTCTTGGCGCCGGCTCCGTCACGCCGCTGCAAATGCTGACCGGATACTCGGTCTTCGCCAACGGGGGTTTCCGCGTCGCGCCTTACTTTATCCAGCGTATCGAGGATGCCCATGGCGCCAAACTTAGCATTGCCACGCCAGAGATTGCGGGAGATAACGCGGAACGGGTCATTGACGTGCGCAACGCATTCACCATGGTCAACATGATGCAGGATGTGGTCAAACACGGAACCGCCTTTCGCGCCATGCAACTTGGCCGGCAGGACCTGGCCGGCAAGACCGGAACCACCAGCGACTCGATCGACGCATGGTTCTGCGGCTTTCATCCGGCCATCGTCGGCATTTCATGGATGGGCTACGACCAGCCGCACAGTCTGGGAGACAGGGAAACCGGCGGTGGCGCTGCCTTACCGGTATGGATGAGCTATATGGAAAAGATACTGAAGGATGTGCCGGAAGCAACCTATACAATGCCGGATAATATGATCGCCGCGCATATCGATGAGGATGGATATCATGATGACAACAGCCCGCTGGTCGAATATTTTTTCCAGGAAAATATCCCGTCCCAGAAAATCATGTCCATCCCGGATGAAGAGATCACCCCATCGGACGAAGTTAAAGACCAGTTGCTCTGACCACCATCATGAATAAGGAACGCCAGATCAGAGAACACGGAAGCAGGCGCGACCTGATGCGCGAGCAACTGGCGCACCAGGCTGCCAAACTGATGGCCGAAGACGGCATTACCGATCACGCTTTTGCCAAGCGCAAGGCCGCCAGGCAACTTGGGGCAGGCGACACGCAGCATTTGCCCAGCAATGACGAGATCGATGCCGCTCTGCACAGTTTCCGGAACCTGTTCCAGAGCGAAAGCCATCCGGAAGTTTTGCGCCAGTTGCGCGAGGAAGCCCTGGCCACCATGCGCACGCTTGAGGAGTTTCATCCCTACCTGACCGGCTCGGTATTGAGCGGCACGGCAGGCGGACAATCGGACATCAACCTGATGTTGTTCAGCGATGATGAAAAAGCCGTGTTGTTATTTTTGCTTAACCACAATATCGCCTTTGAAGATGGCGAATGGAAAGTGCAGATCAACGGACGCGATGAAACCGTGCCAAGTTATACCCTGACCGGCGAATCCGGCGTGCAGACCCATCTGGTTCTATTGCCTGAAAACGCGCGTTTCGGCGGCAGCCGCAAGCCGGGAACGCATGCCGATATTGCGGCGGTGGAAAAGATGATAGACACAGGACTGAGGACTGAGGACTGAGGAAAATCTGCCGCGCTGTTGTTCACTCAGTCCTCAGTCCTCGCAACTCAGTCCTTATTTAGCCAGAGTATGTAGCGTGCGCTGTGCGCACGACATAATTCAGGAATCGTGCGCACAGCGCACGCTACGCTGGCTGTCATCTGTCTTCTGACCCCAGCCACCTCGCAGCATCCAGCGCAAAGTAGGTCAATATCCCGTCCGCGCCGGCACGCTTGAACCCCAGCAATGCTTCCAGCACGCAGGCACGTTCATCCAGCCAGCCATTCTGCGCGGCCGCTTTAAGCATCGCGTATTCGCCGCTGACCTGGTACACGAAGGTAGGAGCCTTGAATTCATCCTTGATACGCCGCACGATGTCCAGATAGGGCATGCCGGGTTTTATCATCACCATGTCCGCGCCTTCCTGCAGATCCAGTCCCACCTCCCACAGCGCCTCGTCGGAATTGCCGGGATCCATCTGGTAGGTGTATTTGTTGCCCTTGCCAAGGTTGGCGCTGGAACCTACCGCGTCGCGGAACGGGCCGTAAAAGCTGGAAGCATATTTCGCCGAGTACGCCAGAATGCGGGTATGGATGCAGCCCTTGCGATCCAGCGCAGCGCGCACTGCGGCAATGCGCCCGTCCATCATGTCGGAAGGCGCCACCACGTCCGCTCCGGCCTGGGCATGGACTTGCGCCTGCTGCGCCAGCACCTCCACGGTCTCATCGTTCAGCACATAGCCGCTGTCATCGATCAACCCATCCTGTCCATGGCTGGTGTAAGGGTCGAGCGCCACATCGGTGATGACGCCCAGTTCGGGGAACCGCTTCTTGATGCCGGCCACAACGCGCGGCACCAGTCCATCCGGGTTATAGGCTTCTTTTGCATCCAGGCTTTTCAACGACGCGTCGATCACCGGAAACAAGGCAATCGCGGGGATACCCAGCTTCATGCATTGCTCGGCCTCCGCCAATACCTTATCCAGGGTCTTGCGCTGCACCCCTGGCATGGACTTGACCTCCTCTGAGCGGTTCTTGCCATCCAGCACAAAAACCGGGTAGATAAAATCTGCCGGAGTAAGCACATGCTCACGCATCAAGTCCCGTGAAAAGGCGTCTCGGCGCATGCGGCGCATTCTGATATGCGGGTATTGTCCTAGTGTTTGCATGATTTTCCTTAATTTTTTGCCATACCATGGAACTATGTTAGGAATTGCTTATCTGACGCTGTGAATGATGTGAGTCATTCCACGTTTCTCCTCCCTGAGCGTGTGTCTTAACTCTATGTTAAGACTTTGCCCCGGCCTTTCCCCTTTGGCCGGGGCATTTTTTTGCCTCAAAATCCAAAATGCCGTCGCCATACTGCGTTGCACTCGAAAATTCCTGCTTGCATACATTGGGTATGCGGCGCGGCGATTTTTGTCATATGCCTTGCATGGCTTATAACCAGCCGCTTGGTCACCGTTTTTTGGTGGCCTAGCGGAATGGCTAGTACCGTGTAACACCTGTTTTTTCGTAGGTTGGGTTAGCAGTTTCATCGCGTAACCCAACAGCTTTGAACGTCACCGGCTTGGTAATGTTGGGTTACGGCATACCCCCGCCTAACCCAAACTACAAAATCAGCAATGCGAAAAAAACAATGTTCTAAGGTACTAGTGTAGTGCTGTATTCTTGACGGTACTTATATAAAAACCCTTGCAGGTCGGGCTTTAGCCAGACATGTCGGGTTGAAACCCGACCTACAATGCAGCGCTGGCCGATGGCATAAGTCCAGACAGCGCGCAACACTAGTTGTTCCATCAGGCATTTTGAATTTTGCTCTGCTCAAACCATCCGGCGATTACAGCTTCCGCCTCTTCCATGCCCAGCTTCTTCAAGCTGGAAAACAACTGCACGGAGCACTGTGGAAAACGCCCGGCGAGATGGGATTTTACGCGATTCAGGGTCAACGTGGTTTGTTGCCTGCTGAGTTTATCTGACTTGGTGAGCAGGATATGCACCGGTTTTCCGGTGGGCGCAAACCAGTCCAGCATATTCTCATCCATCCCGGTCAGCGGATGGCGCGCATCCATGATCAGCACCAGGCCGCATAATTCTTCGCGCGTTTGCAGATACTCGCTGAGCAAACCTTCCCAATGACGCTTGCTTTCGGGAGGCACTTTGGCATATCCATAGCCGGGCAAGTCCACCAGAAAATTATTACCTTCCAGAGAAAAATAATTGAGATGCTGGGTTCGCCCCGGCGTCTTGCTGGTGTAGGCCAATCGCACATGATTCGCCAGCGTGTTGATCGCGCTCGATTTGCCTGCGTTGGATCGCCCGGCGAACGCGACTTCCTTGCCGCCATGCAGCGGCAAATCTTTCAGGTGATTGACGGTAGTAAAAAAAGCCGCTTGCGAAAAAAGTCCCATTACTTCCACGTGGAAAAAATTTTATCTGCGGCGGCAACGGTCGCCACAATGTCCGCCTCGGTATGGGCGGCGGAAACGAAGCCGGCCTCGAAAGCCGATGGCGCAAGATATACGCCCGCATCCAGCATGGCATGAAAGAAACGATTGAACGCTTCCTTGTCGCAACTCATCACCTCGGCGTAGCTGGCCGGCACGGCCTTGCTGAAATACAGGCCGAACATACCACCCACCGATTGCGCGCAGAATTGTACACCGTGTTTTTTTGCGCTGGCCGTCAGGCCATCGGTCAACTGTTTGGTCATCCTGGACAGATTTTCGTAGAAACCCTTTGCCTGAACCAGCTTGAGCGTGGCCAACCCGGCCGCCACCGCCACCGGATTGCCGGACAGCGTGCCGGCCTGATACACCGCGCCCAGCGGCGCCAGGCATTGCATGATGTCGCGCCGCCCGCCGAATGCCGCCGCCGGCAATCCGCCGCCCATCACCTTGCCCAGCGTCACCAGATCCGGCTTGATCCCGTAATAACCTTGCGCGCCTTGCAGGCTGACGCGGAAGCCGGTCATCACCTCATCCAGGATCAACACCGCTCCATACTGGGTGCACAGCTTGCGCAATGCTTGCAGGAATTCCGGTTTTGGCGTGACCAGATTCATGTTGCCCGCCACAGGCTCGACGATCACCGCAGCGATCTCCTTGCCCATTCCGTTGAAAGCGCGCTCCAGGCCTGCCGCATCGTTGTAATCCAGCACCGTGGTCAGTGCTGCGATCTCGGCGGGTACACCGGACGAACTCGGCTGGCCGAAAGTCAGCGCGCCGGAACCGGCCTTAACCAGCAATCCGTCGGAATGGCCGTGATAGCAGCCCTCGAATTTGATGATGCGGCTGCGTCCGGTAAAGCCGCGCGCCAGGCGTATCGCCGTCATCGTGGCCTCGGTGCCGGAGCTCACCAGACGCACCATTCCCAGGCTGGGCAGCAGCTTGCACAGCAGTTCCGCCATTTCCAGCTCCGCCGCTGTCGGCGCGCCGAAACCCAATCCTTGCGCAGCCGCATTCTGCACCGCCTTGACCACTTCCGGATGGCAATGCCCCGCGATCATCGGCCCCCATGAACCCACATAATCGGTGTAGCGTTTTCCGTCCGCATCCCAAACGTAAGCGCCCTGCCCGCGCTGGAAAAACAGCGGCGTGCCGCCCACCGAGCGAAACGCACGCACCGGCGAATTCACCCCGCCCGGAATAATTCTTTGCGATGCCTCGAAAAGTTGTTGATTGTGTGAAGTCATGTATTTTTTCCTGCCAGTAATTGTTGAGAATAATTCAGATTCGAGAATTGCCGCGCCGCCCCCCGAATGTCGGAAGCGTCGAACACCGCCGAAATCACTGCCAGCGCATCAGCGCCCGCTTCCAGCAACTGTGTGCCGTTATGCAAGGTGATGCCGCCTATCGCCACCAGCGGCACAGCAATCTCGCGACGCGCCTGCCGCAACAAATCCGGCGTAGCTGCTACGGTGTCTGGCTTCACCGCCGAGGGAAAGAAACTGCCGAACGCGACGTAATCCGCGCCCTGTCTCACCGCCTCGTGCGCCAACGGCAAACGATTATAGCAAGACACGCCGATGAGTTTGCCGCTGCCCAGCAGTGCGCGCGCCGCAGCCACACTTCCGTCTTCGCCACCCAGATGCACACCGTCCGCAGCCGTTTGTTGCGCCAGCGGCGCATCGTCGTTGATGATCAGCGGCACGGAGAATTCATGCGTCAATTCGCGCAATGCCCAAGCCTGTTCCAGGCGCAGCGCTTCATCAGCGGTCTTGTTGCGATACTGCAACACTCTGGCCCCGCCCTGCAATGCCAGCCGCACCTTGCGCAGCAGTTCAGCGGTGTCCGGTTCGTCCGGCGTGATTGCGTACAAGCCGCCAACAAGATTAATCCGGTCGTTCAGGTTGCTGCTCATCATCCTCTTCGCCGCGCGCCCAGAACAACCGGTCCGGAATGTACTGTCCCATGCCGGGACGAAAACCCGCCTGCAGCGTTTGCCAGGTATATTCCTGCGCCTCTTTTACCGCCTCTGCGATATTCACATCCTGCGCCAGCAACGCCGCAATCGCGGCGGACAATGTGCAGCCGGAGCCGTGATAGATTCCCGGCAGCCGCGCCCAGCTATCGCTGCGCAGCACACCGCTCTCGCCATACAAGGTGTTGATGACCTTGGGCGTCTGCTCATGGGTGCCGGTGATCAGCACATACTCGCAGCCCATGCGTAATATGCGCTTCGCGCACTCGTCAAGCGCAGGATCATCATCTTCATTGTCTTCGTCCAGCGCAAGGCGGCGAGCTTCCATGCTGTTTGGCGTAATGATGGTCGTCTGCGGTATCAGCAATTCCCGCATCGCATCCAGCATGTCTTCACTCGCCAATTCATCGCCGCGCCCCGATGCCAGCACCGGATCAAGCACCAGCGGAATATCGGGATAATCCGCCAATATCTCGGCGATCGCCGCGATATTTTCCACGCTGCCGAGCAGGCCGATCTTGAACGCCGCTACCGGTACGTCTTCGAGCATTGCACGCGCCTGATCCAGCACCCATTCGGGATCCATCGCCAATACATCGTCCACGCCGCCGGTGTCCTGCACGGTGATCGCCGTGACCACCGACAGCGGATGACAACCTATGCTTGAGATGGTCAGGATGTCGGCCTGCAAACCGGCGCCTCCGCTTGGATCGGTGGCGGCAAAACTCATGACTAACGGGAATGATTCGGACATGGTGTGAGCAATGGTAGGATACGGGCTTAAGCGGGCATTTTACCCTATATGGCCGCAACTACCGAACACAAAACATTTACAAAGTGGAGGAAATCCGATGCGCATCCTGCACACCATGCTGCGCGTAGCCGATCTGGAAAAATCGCTCGCCTTTTATACCGGCGTGCTCGGCATGAAATTACTGCGCCGCAATGACTACCCGGACGGGAAGTTTACGCTGGCCTTCGTCGGTTTTGACGATGAAGCAAAGAGCGCGGTGATCGAACTCACCCACAACTGGGGCATGGAAAAATATGAGCTCGGCAATGCCTACGGCCATATCGCGATTGAAGTGGAAAACGCCTATGCCGCCTGTGACAATATCAAACAGCTCGGCGGCAAGGTAGTACGTGAAGCCGGGCCGATGAAACATGGCAGCACCGTGATCGCGTTTATCGAAGATCCTGATGGGTACAAGATTGAGTTGATTCAGAGTAAGACGGTGTAGCCGGGCAATTTCATTGCACCCTACCGAGCCATGCTACACAATCCTTGTGGGCGCCTCTATTAATCCAAACTCCGTCGCGATATGGCGTTGCTCAGGAAATTTTACGCTTATATATCAAACATATGCGGCGCGTAAAATTTCTTTGCGAGCAGCCGCTGCGCGGCTTGCCTGCTTACCCCACTTCGCGCCTTGTCTCGCTCAGGATTTTGAATTATTGAGCTTTCCATAATTTGCGACAAATATACTGCTGAACGGCGACATGCGAACACTCCCTTCTCCCGCGGGCGGGAGGGCAGGAGATGATGGGCTGTGAGCACATAAAAACCTTATTTCTGCTCGACACCCCTCACCCCAACCCCTCTCCCGCTTGCGGGAGAGGGACTCTTGGTGCATCAGGGTTAATTCT
>JANLIB010000051.1 GCA_024653675.1 Gallionella sp.
CGAATGTTGCAATGGCGGGTGTGACCCGCCCTACAGCCTGATTTTTCATCATACTAAAGGTTGGGTTATGCAATACCCCTCACCTCAATCCTCTCCCGCCCGCGGGAGAAGGGAGTGTTCGCATGTCGCCGTTCAGCAGTATATTTGTCGCAAATTATGGAAAGCTCAATAGTACCGTGTAACACCTGTTTTTTCGTAGGTTGGGTTAGCAGTTTCATCGCGTTAACCACTGACTTGGCTGTCGTTTTTTGACAGCCTAGTCAGATGGCTATGCAAAGCTACCCAACAGCTTTGAATGTCACCGGCTTGGTAATGTTGGGTTACGGCATACCCCCGCCTAACCCAACCTACAAAATCAGCAATGCGAAAAAAATAATGTTCTAAGGTGCTAGTCGATGGCTAGTTGCTCATCCAGAGGGTTGGGGAGAGGGAAAGCAAAAGCCCAACCTTGTGTTGGGTTTTTTGCTTTGTGGGTTTGAATCGTGACCTGCTTGAGTTTACGACAACCCGGCCTCGTGCCGGGCTTGTTGTTTATGGCGAATGATTCCAGTAGGGGCGCGATTCATCGCGCCATTTTTCCGGTACACGAATGGATTAGGGCGCGATGAATCGCGCCCCTACGATATTTCATGGTGACCGCGAAACGCGATTACCCGTAATCGCGCATTTCCGGAGGGGTGTCATAGTGACCGCCGTGCGGTTCTTGCTCGTGCGCGTGTTTATTCAGTCCAAATGAATCAACCATATTGACCTTGCGGCGGACAGGATTATTTTCCGTGCAGTATCTGCATTCCTTTGAGCAGGTTCAATGCCTGGTTAAGCTGGTAATCGTTCTTTGATCCGAACTCGGTACGGACGGGTTTTGCAGAAGGATCTCCATTGCTGTCGGGGGCGGGGATTGTGGTTTTGCCGTTGCCGCTCGGCTTACTTTCCGGCTTGTCATTGGTCAAGTGTTTGTCCAGATCAGCTTCGCGCAAGCGGAACATGCTTTCATCGTGACTAGTGGCGGGATCTTCCACCAGAATGTCTGGCTCAATGCCCTTGGCCTGGATGGAGCGGCCGTTCGGCGTGTAATAACGCGCCGTGGTCAGCTTGATCGCGGTATTGTTGCCCAGCGGGAGTATGGTTTGCACCGAACCCTTGCCGAAAGTTTGCGTGCCCATGATCACCGCGCGCTTATGATCCTGCAATGCGCCTGCCACGATTTCAGAGGCCGATGCCGACCCGCCATTCACCAGCACCACCATGGGAACGGTCTTGACGGCATCAGGAAGCTGTTTCAGGTAATCATCCTTGCCGTTGCCGCGCAGATAATTATCCGGGCGGGTGGTCAGGCGCATCTTGGCATCTTCGGTGCGTCCATCGGTATAAACGACGAGGGTATCTTTGCCCAGGAAAGCGGCCGACACGCCTACCGCCCCGGTAAGCAGGCCGCCGGGATCATTGCGCAGATCAAGCACCAGGCCTTTCAATGTTCCCTGGTTTTGCTTGAACAGATTTTCAAGGGCAGCAGCGAGATTTTCGCCGGTACGCTCCTGGAACTGGGTGATGCGGACAAACCCGTAGCCCGGTTCGATCAGTTTGGATTTCACGCTTTGCACCTTGATGACCGCTCGCGTCAATGTAAAGGTCAATAACTTCGGCTCATCCTTGCGCGTAATGGTCAGCGTTATCTTGCTGCCCGGTTTGCCGCGCATGCGCTTGACGGCGTCATTCAGCGTCATGCCCTTGATCAGCGTGTCATCCAGCTTGATGATCAAATCGCCGCTCTTGATGCCGGCCTGGAAAGCCGGGGTGTCTTCTATCGGCGAGATGACTTTCACCAGGCCATCTTCCATGCCGACCTCGATACCCAGCCCGCCGAATTCGCCATGGGTGCCGACCTGGAGTTCCTTGAAGGCCTCTGCATCGAGATAGGCAGAGTGAGGATCAAGGGCGGTTAACATGCCATTGATGGCTCCGGTTATCAGTTGCTTGTCCGTGGCAGGCTCGACATAATCGCTCTTGATGCGGCCGAACACTTCGGAGAATGCGCGCAATTCCTCGATAGGAAGCGGCGTAGCAAGGGTCTCCTTGTCGGCGACAGCCGCAAAATGCAGGCTGACTGACACACCTGCAACCAGGCCCAGGCCGATCAGGCCGGATTTTTCCAAAAGACGCATAGTTTCCTCAATGTTGTTGAAAGCCCGTTTCAGCAGGTTGTTGCCCCGCAGGGTATGAAACCTACTGAGGCGAGTTCCTGTTTGCCAGCCACTTTACCGGGTCGAGCGGTTTGCTCTTATGGCGCAGTTCGAAGTATAAACCGAAATCCTCATTGCCGCCGCTGTTGCCGGCTGCCGCAATGGTATCGCCGCCGCGCAATATGTCCCCTACTTCCTTGTAGAGCGTTTCGTTGTTGCCATATAAGCTCATATAGCCCTTGCCGTGATCGATGATGAGCAGGTTGCCGAAGCCGCGCAGCCAATCCGCGAACACCACCTGTCCGGCGGCGATGGCTTTGACAGCCTGCCCGCTGGAAGTTCTGAGAAACAGCCCTTTCCACTGAACCGTGCTTTCGGGTCGCGGTGTGCCAAATCGATTGGTGATTTCGCCTTTGACCGGCAGTGCAAGCTTACCCCGGAGTTGGTCGAACGGTCTGCCGTCAAAGCGATTATCCGGCAGGTTGTCATTGCGGAACAACGATGTTGATTTCGGTTGCGCGAGCATTTCGGTGATTTTCTCGACCAGTTGCGCCAGACGGTTTTCGTCGCGTTGCAAGCGGTTGATTTCGCGGCGCTGCTGGCGCAGTTGCAGCGAGATTTTGCTCAGCATCCGCTGCCGGGCGTGTTTTTCTTTTTCAAGAGTTTTTTTCTGCGCTGCCTGTTCCGAGCGCAACGATGCAAGTTCTGTACGTTGTTCACGCGCAGCTTTGCCGACCGCATTCAATTCATCGAGATCGCCGCGCAAAGCGGCAAGCCATGCCGCCCGGCTGCGGGCGATGTATTGGTAATAATGCAAGTCGCGGGCGGCCTGGCCGGGATCATGATTATTCAACAACAACTTGAGGTATTCCTGTTTGCCGCCGAGATATTGCTGGTACAGCAGCTTGCCGAGCAAAGCCTGTTGTCCTGAAATGTTTGCATTCAATTGTTGCTGTTGTCCTTGCAGCTTGCCGAGTCTGTGATCCGCTGCGCGTTGTTGTGCGGCGAGTTTGGCGAGTTTGCGATTGCTGGTGCTGATGACACGCTCGGATTCGCGCAGCGCGTCAACAGCCTCGGATTTGGTTTCGCTGGTTTTATCCATATCGCTCTGCATCGCGGCGATGCGTTGGCGCAGGTTTTCCAGTTCTTCCTGTTGGCCGGCATAACAGAGGACAGGGGACAGAAGACAGAAGACAGAAAAAAACAAAAAAACCGTGGCGTAGCCACACGACAATCTGTCCTCAGTCATCTGTCTTCTGTCATCTGAACCAAGCTGTGCCCGGTCATTTCCGCCGGTTGCGGCAAGCCCATCATGGTCAGCAGGCTGGGCGCGAGATCGCGCAGCGCGCCGCCGTCGGCCAGACTGGCCTTGCGCCCGACATACAGGAAGGGCACCGGGTTCAGGGTGTGCGCGGTATGCGCCTGGTGCGTGGCGTGATCGATCATTTGCTCGGCGTTACCGTGGTCGGCGGTGATGATCGCTTCGCCGCCGATGGATTGCATCGCCTTGACCGCCCGGCCGATGCACGTATCCAGCGCCTCGATGGCTTTGGTGGTGGCCTCCATGTTGCCGCTGTGCCCGACCATATCGCCGTTGGCGTAGTTGCAGATAATCGCGTGATATTTGCGGCCCAGGATCGCCGCTTCAAGCTTGTCCGTCACTTCAAACGCGCTCATTTCCGGTTTCATGTCATAGGTGGCGACCTTGGGCGAGGGCACCAATATGCGGTCTTCGCCAGGGTAGGGCTGCTCCCTGCCGCCGCTGAAAAAATAGGTGACGTGGGCGTACTTTTCCGTTTCGGCGATGCGCAATTGCTTCAGTCCGAGGCTGGAAATATATTCGCCGAAGCCGTTGCGGATTTCTTCCGGTGTATAAGCGCAGGGCAGATCAAAATCGTCGCCATAGCGGCTGAGCGTGACGAAGCAGGCCAATTTCGGGATTTGCGTCCGGCTGAATCTGTTGAACGTATTGTCCGTCAGGGCGCGTGTGATTTCGCGTGCGCGGTCGGCACGGAAGTTCATGAACACCACCGTATCACCATCCCGCATCGTAACGGCAGCCGCTCCGTTTGGGACAATGGCGGTGGGCTTGACGAACTCGTCAGACTCGCCTCGTGCGTAGGCCAGCTCCAGCCCGCTCAATGCGTCTGTAGCGATGAATCCGGCGCGCCCCTGGGTGAGCAATTCATAAGCGGGTTGCACGCGTTCCCAGCGATTGTCCCTGTCCATTGCATAAAAACGCCCGATGATGCTGGCAATTTGCCCAACACCCAACGCATCGCATTTTGTCTGCAACAGTTGCAGTGATTGAGCAGCGCTTCTGGGCGGAGTATCGCGGCCGTCCAGAAATGCGTGCAGATAGATTTTTTTCAGGCCGGCGCGTGCCGCCAATTCCAGCATCGCGAAGATATGATTCTCGTGGCTGTGCACCCCCCCCGGTGAAAGCAACCCCATGATGTGCAACGCGCTGCCGTTTTGCCGGGCCAGCGCAACCGCCTTCGTCAATGCCGGATTGGTGTAGAAACTGCCGTCTTCGATAGCCACGTCGACGCGGCTCAGATCCTGGTATACCACCCGCCCGGCGCCGATGTTGAGATGGCCGACTTCGGAGTTGCCCATTTGGCGGGAGGGCAGGCCGACGTATTTCTCGGAAGCGTTGATCAGGGTGTGGGGATAGTCGTGCCAAAGCCTGTCCCAATTTGGCTTGCGGGCGGCCAGAATTGCGTTGAAATCGGCATCTTCGCGATAACCGAAACCGTCCAGGATAAGCAATAAGACAGGGGTGATGTTCATTGATGTAGAATATAAGCGGATGGTGATTTTACAAAGGCGCATTTTAGCCGAATTGTCCCGCATGGTGCGTGGCAGTTGGCTTACTGAGGACATAAGATATGACAAGCAAGGTGATAGACAGGGATGAAGACATTCAACAGGCCGCGCAGGCTATCAAGGCGATCGCGCATCCGCTGCGCCTGAAAATATTGTGCGTGCTGGGCGATCAGGAAATCAGCGTTCAGGACATCGTGGTTCAAGTCGGCACGTCCCAGAGTAATATTTCGCAGCACCTGGCGATCTTGCGTGACAAGGGTGTATTGGCGACGCGCAAGGACTCGAACCGGGTGTATTACCGCATCGGCGATTTGCGCACCCTGAAATTGATCGGGATGATGCGCGAGGTTTTTTGCGTTGCCTGAGGGTTGCTATTTATTCAGAATATAAGTATATTCTAATATATTAAACTTTGGATGGGAGCTGCTGTGAAAAAGACATGGATATTTTCCTTGCTGCTGGTTGCGGCTACCGCTCATGCGGACGGGCAGCTTCAGGTTGCGCCGGCGCAGTACCGTGAGGTGGAGCAGACCTACAGCGTCGAGGGGTTGGTGGAGGCGACGCGCCAGTCCACAGTGTCTGCGCAGATCAGCGGACGCATCAAGGAAATCAACTTTGATGTCGGCGATCGCGTCAACAAGGGTCAGGTAATCCTGCGCATCGATGAGCGCGAGACCGCGCAGGCACTGGCGGGCAGCAATGCGCAAGTGTTGCAGGCGCAAGCCACGCTGCAGAACGCCAAGGCAAATTACGAACGATCCAGGCAATTATTCGAGCAGAAATTCATCAGCCAGTCCGCACTGGACAAGGCGCAATCCGAATATCAGGTGGCGCGGGCGCAGGCAGCGGCCAGCGAAGCGGGGGCGGGGCAAGCCAGCCTTGCCCATGGTTACAGTGCGGTTGTCGCGCCCTACGGCGGGGTAGTCGCAGCGCGCCTGGTAGAGGTGGGTGAAATGGTGACGCCTGGCAAGCCCATGATGATCGGCTTCGACCCGGCTGAAATGCGCGTGGTGGCGAGTGTGCCGCAATACAAACTGACTGAAATCGGCACACATCCCAAAGTGATGGTGGAGGCGCCATCCCTGAACCGCTGGATCAAGGCGGCTTCGGCCACCATTCAACCGCTGTCCGATGCGCGCACCCATAGCACGCAGGTGCGCGTGTATCTGCCAGCCAATGAACAGGGCGTTTATCCTGGCATGTTCGTGCGCGCCCATTTCGTGGTGGGCAAGGCGAATAAGCTGGTGATACCCGGCAGCGCGGTGTTGCGTCGCAGCGAAGTGGTCGCGGTATATGTCGTCGATGAGAAAGGCGGCGTGAAATTACGCCAGGTACGGCTGGGAGAAAAGACCGCAGATGGCTCGGTGGAAGTGCTGGCAGGACTGAACCCGGGCGAGCAGGTGGCGCTGGATCCGGTCAGGGTGGGAATGAAGAAGAACCAGGACTGAGATGCGAGGACTGAGGACTGGGCTACAAGCGGAGCAGCAGTTTTTACTCAGTCCTCAGTCCTCGCACCTCAGTCCTTGGTTTAGAGGACAGAGAGCGGCGATGGGGATTAGCGTAGCTGGGGATTAACGAACACCATAGGTAAAGGTCAGGATGGGCATTTCGGGACGTATCGCTAAATATTTTCTGCATTCGCAAATGACGCCGCTGCTGGCGCTGGTTGCGGTGCTGCTGGGCGCGTTTGCGGTGCTGGTGACGCCGCGCGAGGAAGAGCCGCAGATCAATGTGACGATGGCAAACGTGCTGATCGCCTATCCGGGCGCATCCGCGAAGGATGTGGCGCAGACCGTCGCAACGCCCGCCGAACAGGTGTTGTCGCAGATCGCCGGCGTGGATCATGTCTACTCGGTATCGCAACCGGGCATGGCGATCATCACCGTGCAGTTCAAGGTCGGCGAGGAGCATGTGCCCTCGCTGGTCAAATTGTACGATGTGGTGAATTCACATGCCGACTGGTTGCCGCCCACGCTGGCAGTCGCCAAGCCCATCATCAAGGCCAAAGGCATAGACGACGTCCCGGTGGTGGCGCTGACGTTGTGGCGCGAACAGGATCTGGGCGGCAGCCTGGAATTGACCCACGTGGCTCATGCCATCGAAGCGGAGTTGAAGCGCGTCCCCGGCACGCGGGAAGTTGTCACGCTGGGAGCAACGCAACGCATGGTGCGGGTGCTGCTGGATCCCGAGAGCCTGAATGCATTCCAGCTTTCGATGCAGGACGTGCGAGCGGCATTGCAATCCGCCAACGTGTCGCAGAATGCCGGAAGCCTGGTGCGGGACAATCGTGAAGTGCTGGTGCAGACCGGCAGTTTCTTGAGCAATGCCAGTGAAGTGAGACAACTGGTGGCCGGAGTGTCGGATGGCAAGCCGGTGTTCCTGCGTGATATCGCGGAAGTGCAGGATGGCGCGGACCAGCCGGACAAATATGTGTGGATGGGAACCGGCCCGGCGGCTCAGGACAAACAAATCATGGTGAGCGGGGAATTCCCTGCGGTGACCCTGGCGATCACCAAGAAACCCGGCGCGAACGCGGTGGATGTCGCCAGGCAATTGCTGACTCGGGTGGATGAACTCAAGGGCAGCGTGATTCCCGACGATGTGCAGGTCAGCATCACGCGCAATTATGGCGAGACCGCCAATGACAAGGCGTTGAAGCTGATCCAGAAACTATTGTTCGCCACCATCGCCGTGGTCGCGCTGGTGTGGTTCGCGATGGGAAGACGCGAGGCGCTGGTGGTGGGCATCGCGGTGCTGCTGACGCTGGCGGCGACCTTGTTCGCCTCATGGGCGTACGGGTTTACGCTGAATCGCGTGTCGCTGTTCGCGCTGATCTTCTCCATCGGGATATTGGTGGATGACGCGATCGTTGTCGTCGAGAACATACACAGGCGGCGCGCTCTAGCGACGCATCAGCCCTTGTCGGAGATCATTCCCGAAGCAGTGGACGAAGTGGGCAGCCCGACCATACTCGCCACCTTCACCGTGATCGCGGCATTGTTGCCGATGGCCTTCGTCAGCGGCCTGATGGGGCCCTATATGAGCCCGATTCCGATCAATGCCAGCATGGGCATGCTGATCTCGCTGGCGGTGGCGTTCGTCATCACGCCGTGGCTGGTGTTGCGCTTTGCAAGCGCCCATCATCAGGAGATGAAAGATGAAAGCGAGACCAAAGTTTATCGCTTCTTTCGCGAACGCCTGGGACCGTTTCTGAACGCAGAGCATGGCAAGCCGGCGCGGCGCAAATTGTGGCTGGCCATCCTCGGCGGCTTGGTTTTCGCCGTTTCGCTGGGGGTGGTGAAGCTGGTGATACTGAAAATGCTGCCGTTCGACAACAAATCGGAATTCCAGGTTGTGGTGGACATGCCGACCGGCACTGCACTGGAACGAACCGGTGCGGTGCTGCATGAGATCAGCGCCTATCTGGCGACCGTGCCGGAGGTTACCGATTATCAAGCCTATACGGGCGCCGCCTCGCCGATCAACTTCAACGGTCTGGTGCGCCAGTATTATCTGCGCAGCGCTGCCGAACAGGGCGACATCCAGGTCAACCTGCGCGACAAGCATCACCGCAGCCGCAGCAGTCACGAGATTGCCATATCAGTGCTGGAGCCGATACAGAAGATTGCCGCAACCTGGGGAGCAAAGGTAAAAATCGTCGAGGTGCCGCCCGGCCCGCCTGTGATGTCGCCTATTGTTGCGGAGATCTACGGACCGGATTATGAAGGCGCGCGCAAAGTGGCCGGCAAGGTGCGCGAGCAATTCGGCAAGACTGAAGACATCGTGGCGATCGACGATACCGTGACCGAAGCCGCGCCCAAGATGTTGCTGCAGGTATTGCAGAGCAATGCCGCCTTGCTCGGCGTATCGCCGCGCGACATCGTGGACGTGATCGGCATGGCATTGGCCGGCCAGGATGTGGCGGCATTGCATGATGAGAACGCGAAATATGCGCCGCCGTTGCGCATCGGGCTGCCTGCCGGCAGGCGCGGCAGCATTGACGCGGTGCTGAAACTCAAGGTGCGCGCGCGGGATGGCATACTGGTTCCGCTTTCCGAGGTGGTGCAGGCTGTTGCCGTGCAGCGCGATTACCCGATTTATCACAAGGATCTGCTGCCGGTGGTGTATGTGTTCGGGGATATGACCGGCAAGCTGGATAGCCCGTTGTACGGAATGTTCGGCATCAACGGAAAGGTCAGCGGCGCGGAACTGGAACAAGGCGGGAAACTGGAGAGCTATTTTTTCAGACAGCCCGGCGATCCTTATGCAGGATACGCGCTGAAATGGGACGGCGAGTGGCAGGTGACTTTCGAGACCTTCCGCGATATGGGCATCGCCTACGCCGTCGGCTTGATGCTGATCTACCTGCTGGTGGTGGCGCAGTTCAAGTCCTATCTCGTACCGCTGATCATCATGTCTCCGATCCCTCTCACCATCATCGGCGTAATGCCCGGACATGCCCTGCTGGGCAGCCAGTTCACCGCGACCTCGATGATAGGCATGATCGCGCTGGCGGGAATCATCGTGCGCAATTCCATCCTGCTGGTGGATTTTGTGAATCTGCTAATCCGTGATGGCGTGGATCTTCAGCGCGCAGTGATAACGGCTGCGAGTGCGCGTGCCAAGCCCATCATTTTGACCGGGCTGGCGGCCATGCTCGGCGCGCTGTTCATCCTGGATGACCCGATCTTCAACGGCTTGGCGATTTCGCTGATTTTCGGCATCTTCGTCTCCACTGTGTTGACGCTGGTGGTGATACCGGTGCTGTATTACGCCGCCCTCTACAAAAAATTGTAGGGTGGGCGCAGCCCACGCAGTTGGCATCGCGGTCGAATGACAAATACCGCGTGGGCTGCGCCCACCCTACGCACTGTTCAGGAAATTCCAGTAAAATCCGTCGCACTCAAATTCAGGAGATATAAATCATGAATGCAGAACGCATAATCCGTATCGTCGCAGGCAATATCATTCTGGTCACGTTGCCGTTGGCTGCGGAAGCCAGCTTGACGAATGGTGCACCCGCGAATTTTGGCATCAGAACCACCGCGTGTTAAAAAACGCGCTGCGGCCGACAAGCCTGCCCCATATCAGTCTGGCGCTGGCCGGTCTGATGTGGGTTTTTCCATTTCTGCAATATCTCCATCAGTACCCCATAACCACTTTCTACCAGGAGTGGTGGAGCGCGTTGCTGGGAGTGCTGGCGCTCATCCTGCTGGTATCGCCCGGTTATTGGCAGAAACCTGAAGTCCCTCGCATTGCACAGCTGCCTGCCGCATTGATCGGCGTGCTGCTGCTGCAAGGAAGCATGGGCATGGTGGCCTATTTCGACCAGGCGTTATTGTTTATCCTGTATCTGCTGTTCGCGGTGTTGCTGATGTTGCTGGGCGCATGGTTGCGCGAGTGTTTCGGAATGGAAAAATTGGCGCAGGTGCTGGCGATTTTCCTGTTGATCGGTGCGGAAATCAGCGCGCTGATCGGTGTAATGCAACATTATCGCTGGGACACTCCCCTGAACGGGGTAATCGTCTCCAAAATCTCTTCCGGTGTGTATGGCAATCTTGCGCAACCCAACCATTTCGCCAATTACATCTCGCTGGGCCTGATCTCGCTCGGCCTGCTGTACCAGCATCGGCGTCTCAAAACAGCGTACGTCGCATTATTGGCCGCCCCTCTGCTATTCGTACTGACCCTGAGCGGTTCGCGCAGCTCCTGGCTGTATCTGCTGCTGATGGCCGGCCTGGCGTGGTGGTGGGCGCGGCGCGATGCCGGGCAGCGTCCGCTGTTGCGCTACAGCCTGCTGCTGATTGCCGGTTTCGGCCTCATGCACCTGATCGTGCAACTGCCGTTCATGGCCGGCGCGGACAGCAGCATCAATACCATGCAGCGGTTGTTCGGCGACGGCGCATCGGGTGGTATCCGCTTGTACCTGTGGCGCGAATCATGGCTGATGTTCACGCAGTCACCCTGGCTGGGAGTGGGTTTCGGCCAATTCGCCTGGCATCATTTCCAGTTGCTGCCCGTGTTGCAGCAGGGCAACGTCGTGGGCTTGTACAACAATGCGCACAACCTGATTTTCCATCTGGCTGCCGAAACGGGTGTGGCAGGATTGCTGGTGCTGCTCGTTTCGCTGGGTGTCTGGTTACACGGTCTGCGCCGCGCAACACTTGATCCTGCCCACTGGTGGGGATATGCCGCATTGGGTGTGCTGGCTATCCACAGCCTGCTCGAATACCCGCTGTGGTACGCCTATTTCGTGGCGGTCGCGGCGATCCTGCTGGGCGCGCTGGAAGAAACCCGCTACAGCCTGGAGTTGCGCAAGGTGGGACGCATGTCCATGGCTGCTATCCTGATGTTGGGTCTGGTGCTGCTGGTACAGTTGTTTACCGGATACCGCGAGATGGAGCAAGTACTGGCGATTCGCCCTGTATCCGGCGTGGATAAAGATGCCGTCATACGTTTTCGCGACGGACTGGTTGCCGTGCACAACACAGTGCTCTTGTCGCCCTATACCGAGGTGTCCATGAGTTCGTTGATCGATGTGAGCGACGATCACATCGCGGAAAAGCTGGCGCTTAACACCCGCGTGATGCGCTTTGTGCCTATAGCCCCTGTGGTGTATCGACAGGCGTTCCTGCTGGCCCAGGCCGGACGGCATGAGCAAGCCGGAATCATGCTGGAACAGGCTATCTGGTCTTACCCCGGGGACTTTGTCCGCGCGCAGCAACAATTGGTCAGGCTGGCGGAGAAAGACCCCGCGCATTTTTCCGCTCTGCTAGAATTCGGAATTCGGAAAGCTCAGGAATACCATCATGCAGTTTATAAACGATAATATCCTTCAGATCACGATCGCCCTGTTCAGCGGCCTCATGCTGTTGTGGTCGTTCTTCGGCAATCGCATTCGCGGCGTCAAGGAAGTGGATACGGCGGGCGCGTTGCAGCTCATCAACCACAAGAACGCACTGGTGCTGGATGTGCGGGAGTCAGGCGATTATGACGCTGGCCATATACTGAACTCCAGGCTGATTCCCCTGGACAAACTCAAGGAACGCATGGGCGAACTGGAAAAGCACAAAGACCAACCCATCGTGGTGGTGTGCCGCAGCGGCAACCGTTCCGGGACTGCCTGCAATCTGCTGGGCAAGCAAGGTTTTGGCCAGGTTTACAATCTGGCCGGCGGAATGCTGGCCTGGCAAAAGCTGAATCTGCCGCTGAAGAGATAATCATGGCGCGAATATCGATGTACAGCACCGCAGTGTGCCCGTACTGCATCCGGGCAGAGCAATTGCTGCGCAGCAAGGGGGTCACGGAAATTGAAAAGATACGCGTTGACCTTCAGCCAGAATTGCGCGTCGAGATGACGGAAAAGACCGGGCGGCGCACCGTGCCGCAAATCTATATCAATGACGAACATGTCGGCGGGTTTGACGATCTTGCGGCGCTCAATCGCGCCGGCAAGCTGGATCCGCTGCTCTTAAAATAATCGCCGAGGAAATAATGTCTGACACCACGCAGGAAAATACGCTTCCCGTTTTCAGTATCGAGAAGATCTATGTGAAGGATATATCGCTGGAGATCCCGCATGCGCCGAAGATATTTCTGGAGCGCGACAATCCCCAGATCGACGTGCAGTTGCACACTCTGGCTGAATCGCTCGAAAAAGGCCTGTTCGAGGTGGTCGTGACGGCTACCGTTACTGCCAGGATCGGTGAAAAAGTGATGTTCCTGATAGAGGTCAAGCAGGCGGGTGTTTTCCAGGCGCACAATGTGCCGGGAAATGAACTGGAACAGGTTCTTGCGGTGATATGCCCGAACACGCTGTTCCCGTTCTTGCGCGAGTCCGTATCCGATGTGTCTATGCGTGCCGGTTTTGCGCCTGTGCTGTTGAACCCGATCAATTTTGAAACGCTTTATCAGCGGCAGAAAATCGAGGCTCAGGCTGCCGCAACAGCGACTACGCACTGATTTTCCCGCAATGATCCAGCTTTATGCGCCGCGTTTGCTTGCCTTGGCCGTGCTGTTGTGCGGCGCGAATGCGGCATGCGCAGTGGATTATGTATCGGTCAGCGAGGGCAGCGCGATATTGTATGACGCGCCCTCGACCCAGGCAAAGAAACTGTTCGTGGTGAACCGGTATATGCCCTTCGAGCAGATCGTCACGCTGGATAACTGGGTAAAAGTGCGCGACCGCTCCGGCGGGTTGTATTGGGTGGAGAGGCGCCTGTTGAGCGGCAAGCGTTATGTGTACGCGCTGTTGCCGTTGCTCGATGTGCGTACCGCGCCCGATTTCGGCGCGGCACGCGCATTTCAGGCTCGCCAGCAAATAGCGTTGGAGCACCTCGAATCAACCGGCACAGGATGGATCAAAGTGCGTCATCAGGACGGCAATGTCGGCTATGTGCGCAGCATAGAGGTATGGGGAGGCTAGCCAGATGACAGAGGACAGAGGACAGAAGACAGAGGTTTTGTCGCGGCTCTGCCGCGCTGCTGATCAATATGTGCCGCATAGCGGCACACAAACATCTGTCCTCTGTCCTCTGTCTTCTGTCTTCTGATGATGAACATTACCATCATCGGCGCGGGAGCATGGGGAACTGCGCTTGCCATCAGTCTGTCGGCTTATCATCGCGTTACGTTGCTGGCGCGCGATGCCGCACAGGTTGAAGCAATGCGCGCCACGCGCCGCAATCAACGCTATCTGCCCGACATTCCGTTGCCGGCAGGTCTCGAATTGAGCGCGGATTTCCCTGCTGCGCTGCAAGTTGCCGATCTGGCCGTCATCGCCGTGCCGGTTTCCGCCCTGCGCTCAACTTTGCACCAATTGGGACAATTGCCAGGCCGCCCCGGCGTGGTGTGGGTATGCAAGGGATTCGAGGCGGGGACATCGCTGTTACCCCACCAGGTTTTTGAAGAGGTGCTTCCCGGAGGATACAAATGCGGAGCGCTGTCCGGCCCCAGTTTCGCCCAGGAGGTGGCGCGCGGACTGCCGACCGCATTGACGCTGGCTTCCGGCGACGAAGAATTCGCGCGAAGCACGGCGCAGGCTTTACGTCACGCGCACTTGCGTATCTATGCCAGCGGCGATGTGGCCGGTGTGGAAGTCGGCGGCGCAGTGAAGAATGTGATGGCGATCGCCTCCGGAATTTGCGATGGCACGGGGCTGGGGCTCAATGCGCGCGCCGCCTTGCTGACCCGCGGCCTGGCCGAAATAACCCGGCTCGGCCTGAAGCTTGGCGGGCGTCCGGAAACCTTGTACGGCTTATCCGGCGTTGGCGACCTGATTCTTACCTGCACCGGCGATCTGTCGCGCAACCGCCAGGTCGGTTTGCTGCTGGCGCAACAGCATGACCTGCCGGAGATACTGCACCGGCTCGGGCACGTTGCCGAAGGTGTCTACACGGCGCGCGAAGTGCATCATCTCGCGCAACGGCTGGGCGTTGCGATGCCGATCTGTGAAGCCGTGTATCGTATTATCTACGAGCATATTCCCGCTGCGGAGGTAATCGCCGAATTGCTGAATCGCACGCCGAACCAGGAATTCAACGGCGGCTGATTGCGGCCAAATACCTATGCCGTGCTGTCGGTTGTAGGAGCCCGATTCATCGGGCGATTGCTGGACGAGAGAATCGCCCGATGAATCGGGCTCCTACAACGGTGTTTCAGTTCCAGCGGGCTATCCAGATGGATAAAACAATGGGTACATGTAGCCTGTTAACTGACTGCTGAGTAATCTATCTGGGAGATTGAGTAGGGCGGGTCACACCCGCCATTGTTTATGACGGCGGGTGTGACCCGCCCTACGTGCTATCGAATCGCCCGATGAATCGGGCTCCTACGGGAGTGTCGTTCCAGTGGCGTAGGGTGGCAGACCCACAGGGGGCGTTCCGCCATCATTAAACCATCAGGCGAAACACCATATCCCACACCCCATGCCCCAGCCGAATGCCGCGCTGCTCGAACTTGGTGAGCGGGCGATAACCCGGACGCGGCGCATAATTTTCCGCCGTATTTTCCAGCAACGGTTCCGCGCTTAACACAGCCAGTATCTGCCCGGCGTAATCCTGCCAGTCGGTTGCGACGTGGATGTAAGCCCCTGGTTTGAGCTTTTGCACCAGTTGCGCGATGAACGGCGGCTGGATCAGGCGGCGTTTGTTGTGCCGCGCCTTGTGCCACGGGTCCGGGAAAAAGATGTGCACTCCGTCCAGCGTTCCATCACAGATCATGTCGCGCAGCACTTCCACCGCATCATGCCGGATGATGCGGATGTTGGGGATATTCCGGGAATCGATCAGCTTGAGCAAATTGCCCACGCCCGGCGTGTGTACTTCCAATGCCAAATAGTCATTTTCGGGATGTTCGAGCGCGATGGCCGCAGTGCTCTCGCCCATACCGAATCCGATCTCCATTATTTTGGGCGCTGCGCGCCCGAAGGCATGGTCGAGGTCGATCTGCCGGGCGGCATAAGGGATGCCGAAGCGCGGCAATAGCGTATCGCAGGCGCGCTGCTGGGCGGGCGAGACGCGGCCCTGGCGCAGGACATAACTGCGGATATGGCGTTTGCTGAGATCGGTCTTGTCGGTCATGAGTGTTGATTTGGCAAGCAAGTAGGGTGGGCGCAGCCCACGCGCCGTTTGCTGCAGCATTACGACATCCGCGTGGGCTGCGCCCACCCTACTTGCTTCCCCTCTCCCGCAAGCGGGAGAGGGTGCCCGATAGGGCGGGTGAGGGGATTCTCAGGAACGCGCCGAGCTGATAATCCCCGCCGCCGGCGAACTCGGGCTGGCGCTGTAAAGTTTCTTCGGCATGCGCCCGGCCAGGTAAGCGGAACGTCCGGCTTCCACCGCCTGCTTCATCGCGCCGGCCATCAGCACCGGCCGCTGCGCGGCGGCGATCGCGGTATTCATCAGCACCCCGTGGCAACCCAGCTCCATCGCTATCGCCGCATCGGAAGCGGTGCCGACACCCGCGTCCACGATCACCGGCACCTGCACGCGCTCCATGATGAGTTGCAGGTTCCACGGATTGAGGATACCCATGCCGGAGCCGATCAACGAAGCCAATGGCATGATCGCCACGCAGCCGATGTCTTCCAGTTGCTTCGCAACGATCGGATCGTCAGAGGTGTAAACCATCACCTGAAAGCCCTCAGCCACCAGCGTCTTCGCGGCGGCGATGGTTTCAATCACATTCGGATACAGCGATTGCGGATCGCCCAGCACTTCCAGCTTGACCAGGGTATGGCCGTCCAGCAGTTCGCGCGCCAGACGCAGGGTGCGCACCGCATCCTCGGCACTGAAGCAACCGGCGGTGTTGGGCAGCAGCGTGTACTTCGACGGCGGCAGGATTTCCAGCAGGCTGGGTTCGTTGGGATTCTGCCCGATGTTGCTGCGGCGTATCGCGATGGTGATGATCTCCGCGCCGCTGGCCTCGACGGCCGCTTTGGTCTCGGTGAAATCCTTGTATTTGCCGGTGCCGACCAGCAGGCGCGAGTTGTAGCTTTTGCCTGCGATGAGTAGTTTGTCGTTCATTCTTCTGTCCTGTCGTAGTTATTCAAAAATAATACCGGGGCTAACCACCGCCCACCGCCACGACCACTTCCAGTTTATCGCCATCCGCCAATTGTTGCGCGGCAAACAGACTGCGCGGCACGATTTCTCCGTTGCGTTCCAGGGCAATGCGTTTGCCGGTCAAGCCCATCTCTTCGATGAGCGCAGCGACGCTGGTGGAGCCGGGGAGCTGGCGGATTGCGCCGTTGATGATGACAGTAATCACTTTCAAAAAGCCGCTCGGTTACGGTAAGATGAGATGCTATCACGCGGGTGTAGTTCAATGGTAGAACGGCAGCTTCCCAAGCTGCATACGAGGGTTCGATCCCCTTCACCCGCTCCATCTCATCCATTCCAGGCCTGCCATGAAACATGGCATAGCTTGTGTTATAGCTTAAGGAACCTCTGATTATTGATTCGGCACGAATAGAAATTACATTCCGTTCGGCCTGAGCCTGTCGAAGGCTATTAGTCATTCATGTTTCGACAAGGCCTTTAGTCCTGAGCGAAGTCGAAGGGTCAACACGAACGGCTTCAGGGCGCCTCTAAAAATTCAAAATCCTAAGCGAGACAAGGCGCGAAAGAAATTTTAGCGCGCCGCATATGTTTGATATGTAAGCGTTAAAATTTCTTGAGCAACGCCGTATCGC
>JANLIB010000074.1 GCA_024653675.1 Gallionella sp.
TTATTCCAATTCCAGATAAAAAGTGCATTTGTAGGGCGGGCTACGCCCGCCATGGCGGGTGGAACCCGCCCTACGCAAAAAGCACTTCTAAATTAGAAATGGAATAACTGACAACTGGCAACAGGCATCGTGAGGTGGGCATGAACAAGTGGCTGTTTTGGCAGAAGGACTGGTTCGTAGGTTTGCTGGTCGCGCTGGCGTTTTTTGCTGGCGCGAATAGCGATCTGGTTCAGAGCCTGGAGCGCAAGGCTTATGACCTGGCTGTTCTGGCTTCCTCCCGCACGCCGAGCGACAAGATCGCGGTGATCGCGATAGATGACCAGAGCATCGCCAATCTTGGCCGCTGGCCATGGCCGCGAGAGATACATGCCAACATGGTGGATATCCTCGCAGCCGGCCAGGCGAAAGTCATAGGCTATGTGGTTTTCTTCTTCGAGCCGCAAGTCGATGCCGGCCTGGCCTATATCAACAATATCGCCGAGTTGATCGCCAACTCTTCGTTCAGAGACACCGTTGACCCCGCTCGCCAGGCTGAATTGGCGCAACTGGACACGTTGCTGCTGGAGGCGATGCAGAGTCTCGATAACGATCAGAAGCTCAGCGACAGCATGGCCAAGGCGAATGATGTGTTGCTGGGCATGTTCTTTGAGTTGGGCGAGCCGCAAGGCAAGCCTGATGAACCTTTGCCTGATTACGTGCTGCGCAACGGCTTGGTGAATGTGAAAGATGGCAGCAGCTCCGGAGCGCTGCCATTGCCCGCTCAAAGCGTGTTGTCGCCGATCCCGGCGCTGGGCAGCAAGACATTGGCGATCGGGCATCTCAACAGTTTTCCCGATGTGGATGGCGCGGTGCGCTCAGAACCTCTGGTGGTCGGTTATTACGACCAGTATTACCCTTCACTGTCATTGATGCTGGCGGCCAAGAGCCTCAACCTTGAGCCCGGCGACATACAGGTTAACCTGGGCGTAGGCGTTCAGTTGGGCAATCAGAAAATCGCCACGGACTCAGCCTTGCGGATGCAAACTTATTTTTACAAGGACAAGGATGGGCGGCCCGCCTTTCCGGTGGATTCGTTCTACGACGTGTTAACCGGCAAGATCCCCGCTGAAAAGTATCGCGACAAGATCGTGCTGATCGGCGCGTCGGCAGCCGGTGTAGGCTCGATACAGGTGACGCCGATCGGGCCGGGCATGGCGCCGGTGCAGATTCTGGCGCATTCTGTGTCGAGCATCCTCAAGGGTGATTTCTTTGTCTCGCCGGAATGGGCTGAATCGGCGCAAATCGGCATATTCCTGCTGATTGCGCTGTATTTGATCCTGCTGTTGCCGCGCCTGAATGCCGCCATCGGCGCGGTTCTCACCGGCGCGCTGTTTATGACGCTGCTGGCCGCTCATTTCATATTGATGACGAAACAGGCGATGTGGCTGCAACTGATGCTGCCCGCTGCCTTGCTGCTGGTTGGACACCTGCTGCTCACCACCAAACGATTCCTGCTGACGGAAAAGGGCAAGCAGAGGTCCGATGCTGAATCTGCGGAAAGCAACCGCATGCTCGGTCTGGCTTTTCAGGGGCAGGGGCAACTGGATATCGCCTTTGACAAGTTCCGCAAAGTGCCGATGGATGACAGTCTGATGGAGGTGATGTACAACCTGGGGCTTGATTTCGAGCGCAAGCGGCAATTCAACAAGGCCGAATCGGTGTTCAAATACATGTCTGCGTACAACGCCAAATTCCGCGATCTGGAGCAACGGCTGGCCCAGGCGCGCCAGATGTCCGAGACCATCATTCTGGGCGGCGGAGGCGGCGGGCGCACCAACGCCAGCACCATGGTGCTGGACAAGCCGGGCATGTCCAAGCCGATGCTGGGGCGCTATGAGATCGAGAAGGAACTCGGCAAGGGCGCGATGGGCGTGGTGTATTTCGGCAAAGACCCAAAGATCGGGCGCACGGTGGCGATCAAAACCATGGCGCTGGCGCAGGAGTTCGAGGCGGACGAGCTGAAAGATGTGAAAGAGCGCTTCTTCCGCGAGGCTGAAACGGCCGGGCGCTTGAACCATCCGAACATCGTGTCGATTTACGATGCAGGCGAAGAGCATGACCTGGCTTACATCGCGATGGAGTTTCTCAAAGGCAAAGATATGGTTCCTTTTACCAAGGCGGATAACCTGTTGCCGCTTCCCAAAGTGATGAGCATCATCGCGCGGGTCGCCGATGCGCTGGATTATGCGCACAAGCAGAACGTGGTGCATCGCGATATCAAGCCGGCCAACATCATGTATGACCCCGACACGGATACGCCCAAGGTGACCGATTTCGGTATCGCGCGCATCACCGATTCGAGCAAGACCAAGACCGGCATGGTGCTCGGCACGCCTTCCTATATGTCACCGGAGCAGTTGGCCGGCAAGAAGATCGAGGGGGGGTCTGACCTGTTCTCTCTGGGAGTGAGCTTGTACCAACTCGCTTGTGGTAAGCTGCCGTTCGAGGGGGACTCGATGGCGCAACTGATGTATCGCATCGCCAATGAACCGCACAGGGATATCTTGAGCGTCAAGCCTGACTTGCCGCCGTGTCTGGTTGCGATCATTAACCGGTCGCTGGCGAAACAGATCGAAAATCGCTATGCCAATGGCGCCGAGATGGCGGCGGCATTGAGGCAATGCGCCGGGGTGTAGGAGACACTGCATGAATATCCAGGATGCCTTGGAGATTGCCAGCCAGACCGACCCAGGCATGGTGCGCTCGCACAATGAGGATAGCGTGGCGTGCGAGCCGGTCTGCGGGCTGGTGGTATTGGCTGATGGCATGGGCGGTTACAATGCCGGCGAGGTGGCGAGCGGGATTGCCGTTTCGGTGGTGGCGACGGAAATCAGTTATCGCTTGCAGGGCGCCAGCCCGACAGACCGTGACGAATCGTCCGGTGACGAGCTGGCCGTGTCGCTGCTGCGGGATTATATTCAGAAGGCCAACGCTTCGATCTATCATGCCTCGCAAAGTCAGCCGCAGTATTCGGGGATGGGCACGACCATCGTTGCGGGGTTGTTTTATGATAACCGCGTAGCCGTCGCTCATGTCGGCGACTCGCGCATGTACCGCTTGCGCGGAGAGACGCTGGAGGCGATTACCCGTGACCATTCATTGCTGCAGGAACAGATTGATGGCGGGATAATCAGCGCTGCGGATGCGCGCTTGTCCAAAAACAAGAATCTGGTGACCCGTGCGGTGGGAATCGATCCGGAGGTTGAAGCCGAAATTCACGTGCATGATGTATTGGCCGGGGATATTTATCTATTGTGCTCGGATGGCCTCAATGACATGGTGGAGGACGATGATATCCAGTCCACGTTGTATGCGATGCAGGGCAACCTGCCGCTCGCGGCAGGACAGTTGGTGCAAATGGCTAATGACAATGGCGGACGGGATAATATCTCGGTGATTCTGGTGAAGATAAAGGGCAGATATGCCGCGTCGCGCGGTTGGCTGGCAAAGTTGCGTGATTGGTTTGCCTGGGTGTTTAGAAATACCCTGTTCACATATTAAGAAATTGTCCTGATAACGGCGTTTAGTCCACGAAAAACACCAAATATGCAAGGGGCGCCAATCTGCAACCCGTTACCAGCGGGTGAATCACTTGGTTACCGTACTATAGATTCGGTACGAATAAAGTATGAAGCCGTTCGTGTTGACCCTTCGACTTCGCTCAGGACTAAAGGCCTTGTCGCAACATGAATGGCTAATGGCCTTCGACAGGCTCAGGCCGAACGGAATGTAATTTCTATTCGTGCTGGATCAATAGATTGGTTTGTTTCGCGGCTTTCGTGTTTTTCGTGGACCAACAGCAATTCCAGGATAATTAGCAAGAGGGCAAGATTATGGCTGCAAAATTGATACTCAGCATTGATGGGGCGGTGATCAAGGAATACCCCTTGAACAAGGATCGCATTACGATCGGGCGCCATTCGCACAATGACATCGTCATCGATAATCTGGCGGTGAGCGGCGAGCATGCCGCAGTCGTTACCATACTGCATGATTCTTTTCTTGAAGATCTGGACAGCACCAACGGGCTGGAAGTGAACGGAACGCCGACCAAAAAGCACTTTCTGCAAAACAATGACCTGATTGAGATAGGCAAATACAAGCTGAAATACATCAACGATCAGATCACCCAGACTACTGCGGCAGATTTCGAAAAAACCATGGTGCTGCGTGCCCCGGTCAAGCAGGCGTCCGCCGGCATCGAGAAATCCGGACAGACAGCCAGCATGGGAGCGGCAGACAAGACCGGAAGGTTTGAATCGCACCCGGCGAGGCCCCCTGTTCCTCCAGCTCAAGCTGCCGCGCCGGCGACCCCTCCGCCTGCCCAGCAAGCTCCTCAAGCCGAGTCGAATCAGCGGATCGCCGTGGTGCAGGTGCTGACCGGGCCTAATGCAGGCAAGGAGCTTGAGCTGGTAAAGAATCTCACTACGCTGGGTAAGCCTGGCTTGCAGGTGGCTGTGCTTACCCGCCGGCCGCATGGCTACTTCATCACTTATGTCGAAGGCGAACATTTCCCCCTGGTGAATGGCAAAGCGTTGGGCAACCAGCCCCAACAGTTGAATGATCACGACGTGGTCGAGCTGGCCGGGGTCAAGATGGAATTTTATTTCAAGGGTTAGCAGTGTTCAGAAGACAGAAGACAGAGGACAGAAGACAGAAGTGTTGTCGCGGCTGCGCCGCGTTTTTAATAAATGTGCCGCATGGCGGCACACAAAAATCTGTCCTCCGTCTTCTGTCCTCTGATAAGTCGTGAAGAAAAACTCAATCTTGATCGGGCTGGGGTTGCTGGTGGTCATGGTCTTTGCCGGCAACGCCGCCCGTTTTTACAGGATGGATTTTATCGATCAGATGTCGTCCATCCTCTACGATTACCGCCTGCGGTTGACCATGCCGCGCACGGTGGATGATCGTATCGTCATCCTCGATATCGACGAAAAGAGCCTCAAGGAAGAGGGGCGCTGGCCATGGGGTCGTGACCGCATGGCCTTGTTGATGGACAAGCTGTTCGATAAATATGGCATCGCGGTGGTGGGCTTTGACGTTGTTTTCGCCGAACGCGACGAGAGTTCAGGACTCAAAGTGTTGCAGAAACTCGGGCAAAACCAGCTCAGGGGAGTGGCGCAATTTCAATCTGTTCTGTCCCAGATTCAACCGCAACTTGATTACGACAGTCTTTTTGCCGGCAAGATCAGGAACCGCAAAGTAGTGCTGGGCTATTACCTGACCAATCAGCGCGAAATCAATGTGTCAGGCAGCCTGCCAGAGCCGGTTTTTCCGGAGGGGACATTCAGGGGGCGCCAGATAGAATTTAATTCCATGACCGGTTACGGCGCCAATCTGCCGGAGCTTCAAAAGGCTGCAGCAAGCGCAGGGCACTTCAATCCCGTGATCGATTTTGATGGCCGCGTGCGCCGTGTGCCCATGCTTCAGGAATTCGGCGACGCATATTATGAATCGCTGTCTCTGGCCATGGTGCGCACTCTGCTGGATCAGCCTGCTTTGAAACCGGGCTATGCTGAGGGAAGCACGGATGGGTATGCCGGTCTGGAGTGGCTGGAACTGGACACCGCCAGGGGAAAATTGAGAATCCCGGTGGACAGCGTCGTGTCCAGTTATGTGCCATACCGAGGCGGAGAAGGAAGTTTTCGCTATATTTCAATTACGGATGTGCTGCATGACCGCGTGAATATCCCGCAGTTGAAGGACAAGATCGTTCTGGTGGGCACTACGGCTCCAGGGCTGCAGGATTTGCGCGCCACGCCGGTATCGGAGGTCTTTCCGGGGGTGGAGGTTCATGCCAACATGATTTCCGGGATTCTTGACCAGAATCTGAAGGAGCGTCCGGCCTATATGCTGGGCGCCGAGGTAGTCTGGCTGCTGTTGATCGGGGTTGCATTGAGCTTTTTGCTGCCGCATCTGGGTGCGGTCAAGGCGATGCTGGCTTCTGCAATCGTGCTGGCTGCTGCGTCCGGGATGAATATAGCTTTGTGGCACTATGGCAATATTCTGATGCCTGCCGCAGATAGTCTGATAATGATCGCGTTGCTGTTCACGGTGAATATGTCTTACGGCTATTTTTTTGAATCGCGGACCAAACGTCAGATCACCGGGCTGTTCGGGCAATATGTACCGAGTGAAGTGGTAGACGAGATGGTGAAACACCCTGAGAGCGTGTCCATGCAGGGCGAGAGCCGCGAAATGACCGTCCTGTTTTCAGATGTGCGCGGTTTTACCACGATCTCCGAGGGGTTGGCCCCTAAGGAATTGTCACTTTTAATGAATGAATTCCTGACCCCGCTTTCCCGCGTTGTTTATAAGCACCGGGGCACCATAGACAAATACATGGGCGACTGCATCATGGCTTTCTGGGGGGCGCCCTTGCCCGATACAGGACATGCCCGCAATGCTATGCTTGCGGGTATAGAGATGCAGGCGACCCTGAAAGCCTTGCGCCCGCATTTCAAGGAGCGCGGCTGGCCCGAGATTCATGTAGGCGTAGGCATCAATACCGGGCGCGTCAGCGTCGGCAACATGGGATCGGAAGTGCGTGTTGCCTATACAGTGATGGGCGACGAGGTGAATCTGGCTTCGCGCCTTGAAGGACTCACCAGGCAATACGGGGCAGGGATCATCGTCGGTGAGAATACCCGCCATGCCGTGACCGATTTTATTTACCGCGAGATTGATCACGTCCGGGTAAAGGGTAAAGACAAACCCGTGGCGATCTACGAGCCGATAGGCCTGACCGGTGAGGTGAGCAAGGCCATGCATGACGAAATCAAGTTGTTTCATGAAGTGCGTCGTTTGTACCGCAAGCAGGATTGGGATCAGGCGGAATTGCAGTTGATGAATCTGCAGCGCACGTCCCCGGAAACCGAGCTGTATAGTATCTATGCGAAGCGCATCGGCTACTACCGGAAAAATCCGCCGGGGGCGGATTGGGATGGGGTGACAGCGTTCCTGATTAAATGACACAATGGGATGAAGTGGTAAGTGGTAAGTGGTAAGAATTCTTCCTACTGAGGCACGCAGTGCCGCTCCACTCACTACTTTCCACTCACAATATAAGGTGACAAGGTATGAAGCTTAGAGTTCTGGGATGCAGTGGCGGGATCGGTGGCAATCTGCGCACCACTTCGTTCCTGCTCGACCGCGATGTGCTGATTGATGCCGGCACCGGGGTGGGCGAACTCAGCCTTACCGAGCTTGCGGCGATAGATCATGTGTTCGTCACGCACTCTCATCTCGATCATATTGCCAGCATCCCGTTCATGGTGGACAGCGTTGGGTTCATGCGCGATCAGCCGCTGACTGTCTATGCCAGCGAGGAAACGCTGGATATTCTCAGGCAGCATATTTTCAACTGGAAAATATGGCCGGATTTCAGCGAGATACCCAATGCCAGGCAACCGTACATGCGTTACCAGCCGGTCAAGATGGGCAAGGCTGTCGTATTGAACGGGCGCAGGATTACTCCCATCCCCGCCAATCACGTCGTGCCCGCAGTCGGCTATCATCTGGACAGCGGCCGGGCGAGCCTGGTATTCAGCGGGGATACCACCACGAATGAAGCGTTCTGGAAGGCGGTCAATAAAATCAAAAATCTGCGTTATCTCGTCATCGAGACGGCATTCTCAAACAGTGAAAAGAATCTGGCGATGCTTTCCAAGCATCTGTGCCCCAGCATGCTTGCTGAAGAGCTGGTTAAATTCAAGAGCGATGCAGAGGTGTTCATCACCCATCTCAAACCGGGTGAACTGGAACTGACCATGAGTGAGATTGAGGAGTGCGTGCGCGGAATCCGCCCCAGAATGTTGCTGAATAATCAGGAATTCGAGTTCTAACGCGGCAGCTCATGATTATGAAAAATGATATAGGAGGTTTGTAATGAGCACAGTCATGGCAGCCAATGCCCCGGCAGGCAGCGCCGGCGACATGAGCCTCAGGCTCGAGTTCAACAAGAATCTCAATCATGTCACCAACAAGATACATGCCACCGGCAACGTTGACGAAATCATGCTGGATCTCAGCAAGGATATCTGCGCCCTGTTCAATGCGGACAGGTTGACTATCTATGTGGTGGGTGATGATCGCGTTTCGCTGGTTTCCAAGGTCAAGACCGGGCTCAACTCTTTCAAAGATCTCAAGCTGCCCATAGCCGAACAAAGCGTTGCCGGCTATGCGGCTACGCATAAAAAACTGCTCAATATCAAGGATGTCTACGACGAAAAGGAGCTGTCGCAGTACAGCGTACACCTGCGCTTCCTGCAGGAGGTGGACAAGCGTACCGGATACCGCACCAAGCAGATGCTGGTCGCGCCGATTCTGGATGCCGGCAACGGCGATCTGATCGGCGTCATTCAGGTTATCAATAACAAGGCGGGCGTTCCGTTCGCGGCGGCGGTCGAGGAGGGTATCCAGGAACTGGCGCAGACCATGGCAGTGGCATTGCGCCAGCGCCAGCAAACCAGCACTGCCAAAACCAAGTACGACTACCTGGTTGCCGATGCGGTTCTATCGGCAGCGGAGTTCGAATTGGCGACCCGCACCGCGCGGCGCAAAGGGATCGACATAGAAGAAGTGCTGATAGATGAATTCCAGGTCAGCACTGCCGCT
>JANLIB010000101.1 GCA_024653675.1 Gallionella sp.
CTGCACACCAACTCGGCCATCGGCGCGATACCGCGCCTGCTCGACATCGGCATCCTTCCGGACATCATGGCCGGAAACATCATCGGCATCGTGGCGCAACGCCTGGTGCGCGTGCTGTGCAAAGAGTGCAAATATCCCTACTCGCCGGACGTGCAGGAACGCAAACTGCTGGGAATTGCCGCCGCGCAGGACATCACGTTGTATCGCGCCGCCGGTTGCGATACCTGCAACCACCAAGGCTACAACGGACGCATGGCCATCATGGAATTGCTCAAGATGGATCATGACCTGGACGATCTGGTTTCGCATCGCGCCAGCGCCCGCCAGATCAGGGACACCGCGCTTTCCAAGGGATTCCGTCCGCTGGCGATGGACGGCATCCGGCGCATCCTGCAAGGCGTCACCTCGCTTGCTGAAGTAAGCCGCGTGGTTGACCTGACCGACCGGGTCGGGTAATGCTGTTTCGCAATGGAAACGGAATTAATGTAGGGTGGGCGCAGCCCACGCGGTATTTGTCATTCGACCGCGATGTCAACTGCGTGGGCTGCGCCCACCCTACAACTGGGCAAGTCATTGGCAATGGTGCGTAAACGCACCCTGCGGGTTACTGTTGTTTGTAACGAAAATTGAAACAAGGAACCTGAATGGCACTCTATTTCTACCGGGCGATGGATGAGCAGGGCAAGACCCTTAAAGGCTTGCAGGACGCCGCCAATCCGGTGGATCTGGAGTTGCGCCTGAAACGCGGCGGCCTGGACTTGATCGCCGCCGATGTAGATAGCGGCAAAGCTAATTGGGGACAAAAAAAAATAAAACGCCCCGAGTTGATCACCTTTTTCTTCAACCTCGAACAGCTCACCCGCGCCAGTGTGCCTTTGCTGGAAAGCCTCGCCGACCTGCGCGACACGATGAACGACCCGCATTTCCGCGAAATCATCGCCAACCTGGTCGAATCCATCGAGGGCGGCAAAAAACTTTCCCAGGCGATGGCGCAGCATCCCGATGCGTTCGACAAAATATTTGTCAGCCTGACCCGCGCCGGGGAAGAAAGCGGAAAACTGCCGGAAATTTTCCTGCACATCACCGAATCGCTGAAATGGCAGGATGAAATGGCCTCCCACACCAAGACCATCATGATCTACCCGGCCTTTGTCGGCACGATCGTGGTGGCGATCACATTTTTCCTGATGATCTATCTGGTGCCGCAACTGGTCAGCTTCATCAAGGGCACCGGGCAGGAAGTTCCGATCCAGACGCGCATGCTGCTCGCCACTTCGGCATTCTTTGTCAATTACTGGTACGTGCTGATCGCCCTGCCGGTGGTCTTGCCGGTCGCGGTCAAACTGGCCATCACTTCAAGCCCTGAAATGCGATTCAGGTTCGACAACCTGAAGCTCAACCTCTGGGTGATTGGCCCGATCCTGCGCAAGATCATTCTGGCGCGTTTCGCCAACACCTTCGCCATCATGTACGGTTCCGGCATCAACATACTCGACTGCATCGCCAACACCCGCGACGTAGTCGATAATCACGCCATCGCCAAAAGCCTGGATGATGTGACACTGGAAATCGAATCCGGCAAGAATCTGACCCAGAGCTTCCAGAACACCAGCATGTTTCCGCCGCTGGTGATACGCATGCTTAAAGTGGGTGAAGCTACCGGTTCGCTGGACAAGGCGCTGCTCAATGTCAGCTATTTTTATGATCGCGACGTGAAGGACTCCATCAAAAAAGTGCAAGTCATGATCGAGCCGGCCATGACCATCATCCTCGGGGCGCTGCTGGGCTGGGTGATGCTGTCGGTCCTGTCGCCCATATACGACATCATCGGCAAGGTGAAATTATAATGCGCCTAAATCCCCCCTGCCCCCCTTTTGCAAAGGGGGGAATAATTCGACCCACCTCCCCCTTTGTAAAAGGGGGATTGAGGGGGATTTGCGTTGTCATTGCACGCATTACGTCTAATGGATAATCCAGAATGAAACGCCTGCTATTGTTTTTGAGCGCCGATCACCTCCATGCGCAAGTCATGGAGAAAGGCAAAATTCTGACGCAACGCAGCTTCACCGACTCCCCGGATGACAGGGGAAATTTCGCTTCTTTTTTGCAAACGGTAAAATGCCCGGCATACCTGCTGACCGACCTGATCGAAGAAGACTTCCGTCATGAAACCGTCCCGCACCTGGGCGGCGGCAACCGCGTTGCGTTGCTGCAACGCAAATTCGACCAGTTTTACCGGGGCACCCCCTTCCATCAGGCCACTCTGCTGCAACGGCAGAAAAGCGGCCGGCGCGATGACGACATGCTGTTCTCCGCGCTGACCAACCCATCGCTCATCACGCCCTGGCTGAACATCATGCTGGCGCAGCAAACCCCGCTCGCCGGCATCTATTCGGTGCCGCAGATCAGCGCGCCGCTGGTCAGGGATCATCCTTCGAGCCACCTGCTGCTGATTTCCTGGGAAAAATCCGCCGGACTGCGCCAAACCTATTTCAGCGAACATCGTTTGCAAATTTCCCGGCTGACGCCCGTTCACGCCGACCTGACATTCCGCGATGCCGTAGTCAATGAACTCGCCCGCACCTATCAATACCTGAAGAGCCTGAGCTTGCTCCCGCCGGGACAGACCCTTGATGTGCGCATCCTGTGCCACCGCAATGACCGCGCTGAACTGGAGTCCGGGAAGCAGCCGGATAACGCAGACATGCGCTACGACTTTGCCGATATCGCGGATATCGCCGCGCAACTCAGGATCGGCTATCGCTTCACCGATTCGGATGCCAGCCAGATATTCCTGCATCAACTCGCGGCGCGCCCGCCCAAGACCCATTATGCGAATGCAACCCATACGCACTACTTCACACTCTGGCGATTAAAACGCGTCCTTAATCTGGCAAGCGGCGTGCTGTTTCTGGGGATGGCATTGTGGAGCGCGGTCGAATTCTGGCAGGGCGCCGGCAATGCCACTGAGGCCGCATCGCTAAAACAGCAAGCGCAACGGACTTTGAATGAAGCGCAAAAAATCGTAGCCGCCTTCCCAAACACTTATGCCCCCGCGGCAGACATGAAGGCCGGAGTCTCCGTGATGCGCAAACTCAATCAATACGCTCCGCTTCCGCATGACGTATTGAAGCCGGTCAGCGCGGCACTTGACCACCACCCGCAAATCGAACTTGACGATATCTCCTGGAAAATGGATGCAACCGAGCCGGTCGTCCCTCCCCCCTCCGGGGGGAGGCCAGGAGGGGGGTATGCCGATGTTCCCGCTCAAGTCATCACCATCAAAGGGCACCTGGTAGATTTCGCAAATAACTACCGGGCCATGCTGAATTACCTGGAACGATTTCAGGACGAATTGGCCAAACAGGGCTTCCAAGTGACAATACTCGCCAAACCGCTCGATGTCAGTCCCAGCGGCAGCATTGCAGATAAGCGCGATGCGAATTTGCACGCGCTCGATTTTTCCATGAAAATCTCCCGGCGTCCCCCGACATGAGGAGAATCAGGACATGAAGCTCTCCAAATCAGACTTTACACTAATGCATCGGAGCATCGTGGCAATTTGCGCCTCGGTTGCCATCAGCGCGGCCGTTCTTTACAGCAGCGGGAAATATGCGGAAAAGACACAGAAAGATTTGCGCAACTCGCAAAACATGCTTGGCGATGCGCGCAATCGCCTGGCGGCGGCGCACGAAGACCAGAAAAACATGTCCATATATGCCGATGAATATGGCGCATTGATCGACCGGAAGATCATCGGTGACGACCAGCGCCTGGACTGGATGGAAGGCCTGGAAAAGCTGCACCGCCAGAATCTGGTAACGGACTTCCGCTACAGCATCGCGCCGCAAACAAATTATGCCCCTCAGCCGCCGATTGACAGTGGAAACTTCAACATCCACTACAGCGGCATGAAACTGCAATTCGACCTGCTGCATGAAGCGCAACTGGTCAATTTCTTCGATGCGCTGCACAGCCAGATCAAAGGCCACTACCAGCTCGAAAACTGCGCGATGCAACGCATCGCCGACGTGAGTTCTGCCTCTGCGGCTTCGACGCACCTCAAGGCAGAATGCAACGGCGGCTGGATCACCCTGAAAAACCGGAACGTCCAACCATGAACCCACATGTAGGGCGGGTCACACCCGCCGTCATAAACCATCTCGGACAAACAATGGCGGGTGTGACCCGCCCTACAGCACTGCAAAGGTAGCCCGGA
>JANLIB010000113.1 GCA_024653675.1 Gallionella sp.
CTATCCCCTCAATTTAGGCTCTGAGCCTGTGGTTTTACGGAACCTCAAGTTTAATCCACGTCGCTTGAGGTGCGGTAGGTCAATACATGATGTCTAAGCGCGCCTTGCATTTGGGCGAACTCTGATTTTTTTAGGTGTCTTACAAAAATGCCCGATATGAATACTATGCAACAAAACGGAATTATGCAATTCATGGAAAATGAACGAATGAACGTTGGCAAATGAAAGAATATGAAATAAGGTTGCGGCATCAAGTACCGTAGATATATCATGCGTCCGTTTTAACCAATCTAATATCTTTATACAAAAATGAAACTGACCCAATATTCAGACCTCGGCTTGAGACTGTTGATGTATTTAGCTTTGCGCTATGACGGGTCGGCCACGATTCAGGAAGTGAGCGTCCGGTTTGCGGTCTCCAGGAATCACATGGTCAAAATCTCCCATCAATTGACCAAATCCGGTTTGATCGAGAGTACGCGGGGGCGCAATGGCGGCGTGCGTCTGGCAAGACCGCCGGAAAGCATCACTGTAGAGGAAGCTTTTCACGCAACCGAGGATCACTTTGATCTGGTCGAGTGCTTTGGCCCTGACAATCACTGTGTCATTACCGATGTGTGCAAGTTGAGCGGCGTACTCGACACAGCCCGAAAAGCATTTTTCGAGGCGCTCCGGAAAGCATCATTGGCCGATCTGGTGAAAAGCGGCAAGACACTTGAGAAATCCTTGCTGCCGTTTCCCGAAAAAACAATCGTCAAGTTTCATCCACGATCCGGCTCCGCAGCGAAGCGCAAAGCAAAATAATCACCATGTTCCGCCCTGTTTATCCGCTATAACCATTCCGTAACAAACATGAAGATTTCATCACGGTGGTCTGCCTTCACCGCCGCGCCGCATCGCATCATGTTTTTCGGCGGCGCGCTGCAAACTTTTGCCGTGATGCTGTGGTGGCTGATTGAGCTGGTGACGCGCTACGGCATCGCAGGGCATCCCGTAGACTGGACCATCATCCCGGTTGCCGCGCATGCTTATCTGATGATCTATGGCATGCTCCCAATCTTCATATTCGGCTTTTTGATGACCACCTATCCGCGCTGGATGAATGGCAAAGAAATACCGGCGAAACACTATGTGTCCGCTTTCGTGCTGCTCATGCTGGGATTCATTGGGTTTTATATTGGACTGTTGTCCAGCCGCTTCATGTTGCTCTTTTCCCTGGCGGGCACGCTGGCTGGCTGGGGTATTGCGTTGTATGCGCTGCTGCGCGTATTGCTCGACACGACACATCCCAACAAGCAACACCCGAAAATAATTTTCCTCGCGCTATTCATGGGCTGGTGCGGATTGCTGGCCTACTTCATCTGGTTATTGGGCGATAACTCTGCCTGGCTGCGTTTTGCAATTCAAGCCGGCCTGTGGCTGTTCCTGCTGCCGGTGTTCGCCAGCGTCGCGCACCGCATGATCCCTTTCTTCACCGGCAGCGCGCTGCCATTTCTCCGTGTAGCCAATCCTCTCTGGACATGGCGGGTCATACTGGCATGCAGCATGGTGCATGGCCTGTTGCAACTGGCAGGCAAGCCCGAATGGCTCTGGCTATGCGACGCACCGTTGGCGTTTGCCGCATTCTTTCTGACTTATGCGTGGAAATCGCGCCATGCATTGCGCATCCCGCTGCTGGGCATACTGCACATCGGCATTGTTTGGCTGGGAATTGCCATGCTGCTGTTTACCCTGCAAAGTTTCGTGTTGTTTCTCAGCCATGGCGCCACCGTCATCTGGGGGTTTGCCCCGTTGCACGCGCTGACCATAGGTTGTTTCGCCACGCTGATGGCAGGCATGGCTACGCGCGTCACGCTGGGCCATTCCGGCCTGCCGATGAAAGTGGATATGCCGGTCAAGCTGATGTTTGCCGGAATGCAGCTGGTTGCCGTGCTGCGAGTGCTGGCGGACATGCTGCCCATGCCCGGCACATACTGGCTGTACATTGCGGCTGCGGTAATCTGGCTGGCGTGCCTTGCGCCCTGGGTCCTGCGCTTCCTGCCGGTCTACTGGCGGCCACGTGCTGATGGGCGTGCGGGTTAGTCCTGGCTGCAATATAAACCCTCCGCTTCAGGTCGGACATATCCCGGCAATTCCTTCGCAAGGAATTATTTCTCCAGATAAGACACAAATTGCGACATTCGGCAAATTGCCGTGCGGCGTTATGCCGCACCCAAAAGATGATTATTCAGGAGTAGTATTCACAACAGATTGAAGTTAGAAGGAGCATTTTGGGCTTTTTCTGAAATATGAATTGCAATGTTCCGAATTCGGCTTTGGCGGCTTTCCCAGCGCTACAGCATGTTCCACCGGTTGATTTGGTGAAGAACTAAAGGGCGCCTCTATTAATTCAAAATCCTAAGCGAGACAAGGCGCGAAAGAAATTTTAGCGCGCCGCATATGTCTGATATGTAAGCGTTAAAATTTCTT
>JANLIB010000173.1 GCA_024653675.1 Gallionella sp.
ACTGACACCGGCCGCCTATGCAAGACAACTGGCCGAGAGATCGGCTACAGTGATCACCGGACTCTAGACGGAAGTGCTACTCAAGAAGGGGTGATGTCGCCACCAGAGTTAGCTTCAAAAACACCAAATTTCTTATCCTTACGTCGTGTTTCGCCATTTAATTCCAATAGCAAATCCCAGTTTAGATTGCTACTTTCATCACCGTGATGATGCGCATGATCATGATGCGTGTGGTCTTCTCCATTCAGTCGGTAACTCAAAGCAACATTGTACGACAAGGCATCACCAAGCTCAGTCGATCGCGAACCTTCTGTTGTGTTGTTATACAAAATGTTGGCGTGGAAACCGGCTTTTCCGGTTTTCTTACTTATCGCTGCACCCACCATAATATCCCATGACCCTGTACCCGGTTGAAACTCCGTATCAAATCGTACGCCACCCCTATCTTTCACATCAGTCTCGCCGGTGGGCGCTTTTAACCCAAATAGAATTGATGCGTCGGTGCTGCCATTTCGAAAAGCACGATACTGGCCGAGAAGAAGCAGGTCGCCAACTCCTGATGAGCCTCCATGCACATGCGCCTCAGGCACCCCATCTTCAAGCTCACCTTCTCTTATGTTTATTCTTTCGATATAGGGAAGTCTTGCGATAACGGTCAGGTCATCGCCTACACCATACGCGATTGCAATCGACGTGCTGGTTATTTTGTCCACACTGTGAACGCCTTTTAACCCCTGTGCGGCAAACCCCTCCAATTGCTCGCCACTGAATGACTTGTTATCGATAATCTCGGTTCGAATTCCAAACCCCCATTTACCCTGAGGCATAGGTTCTGCGGGGATGGTATTTATAGCTCCCGCAGCTTCACTACCAAAGGCCACCGTGGGGTGATCTGCGGCGGCATTGGTGGCTGCCAATACGAATCCGAACACCGCGATAATTTTTGTTGCGATTTTTGCTACCATTTTTTTTTCCTTCGCTTCGCTGAAAAAGTTGCCATTTAGCGCACAAAATCTAAAGGGCCTGGGTTAGGGAATCAATGTGGCACAATGCCGCGCGACATTTTGTCGCACCCATTCATGGGTGCGACCCTCGGTGCATCCGCGCCTCGGGCCAGTGTCGTATTACTCCGCTGTCCAAGTTTGCTCCCGGCAAACTTGTGTCGCAGGCGTTCTTGGTTATAGAAAATTCGCTCACGCGGGAAAATGTCGCTAAAGTACAAGTACCCCATGAATCCCGCCTCGGCACTATTCTCATCGTTCGCCATCAACCTGCGGCGACTAGTAGTACTTCGCTGTATTGCTCTCTCCGGGCAATTAATAGTGGTGTGGGTGGTGGTAGCAAATCTGCACATGGCCCTGCCGTTGCGGCCGTTGATCGGCATCATCGCGGCGATGGCATTGTTCAACTTTCTGACCTGGCTGCGGATGCGACGTCCCTGGTCGGTAGTCGAAGCCGAATTATTTGCCCATCTCGTTCTGGACGTGGCGGCGCTGACAGCCCTGCTTTATTTCAGCGGCGGTGCGACCAATCCCTTCGTGATTCTGTATCTGCTGCCGCTGGCACTGACCGCCGCGGCGCTGCCCGCGGGTTATGCCTGGGCGATGGTGGCGGTGAGCATCGCCTGTTACACCTTGCTGCTGTTTTATTACATCCCGCTGCCGCAAAGCCACGCTGAACACGACGATTTCGGGCTGCACGTGTACGGGATGTGGCTCGGCTTCCTGCTGAGCGCAGGTCTCATCGCCTGGTTTGCCGTGCGCATGGGAGAAACACGGCGCAGCCGCGACCGCCTGCTGGCACAGATGCGGGAGGATGAGTTGCGCAACGAGCGCATCGTGGCGCTCGGCACGCTCGCCGCGGGCGCGGCGCATGAGCTGGGCACGCCGCTGTCAACCATGGCGGTATTGTCGAAAGAGATGGAGCATGACGCCGGGATTTCGCCGTCGATGCGCGAGAATGTGAGCGTCCTGCGCCAGCAGATTGATCGCTGTAAATCCATACTTTCATCGCTGTCCGCCTCGGCCGGCGCATCGCGCGCGGAGGGCGGTCGAAGCGTGCGGCTGGAAAATTATCTCGCCGACATCGTCAATCATTGGCAGGAGATGCGTCGCGGAGTTTCCGTGCGGCGTCATTTCGAGGGCACGCAACCCTCACCCGAGATCATCGCGGAACAGACGATGAGCCAGGCCATCGTGAACATTCTGAACAATGCCGCCGATTCCTCGCCCGAAAATATCGATATCGGCGCGCGCTGGAACGAGCAGGAGCTGGTGCTGGAAATAAGCGATCGCGGCGCGGGGCTGACGCCCGACGCCGTGCGCGCCGCCGGCCAGCCGTTCTTCACCACCAAGGCGCCGGGGCAGGGCCTGGGGTTGGGGTTGTTTCTCGCGCATGCCACGCTACGCCGTCTTGGCGGATCAGTGCAGATGTATAATCGCGAGGGCGGCGGCCTGTGCACGCAGCTGGTCATGCCTTTATCCAGTCTGCGCGTGAAGAGATCTTCATGAATACCGGGAATTCGGCGGATAAACCGTCCTTGCTGCTGGTGGACGATGATGAAATCTTCTGCCAGGTGTTATCGGCGGCGCTGGCGCGACGCGGTTTTTCAGTGCGCGTGGCGCACAATGTTACCGAGGGTTTCACAGCAGCGGAAAGCGACCTCCCCGAGTACGCCGTTGTCGATCTGAAAATGCCCAGACCGTCGGGTCTCGAGCTGGTGAAAAAATTGAAGGATCTGGATACGCACACCAGGATCGTGGTGCTCACGGGTTACGCCAGCATCGCCACCGCGGTCGAGGCCATCAAGCTTGGCGCCGTGCATTATCTCGCCAAGCCGGCGGATGCCGATGAAATCGTGGCTGCCTTCCAGCGGGATGATGGCAATGCCGGCGTGCCTGTGCAGACCAAACCGCTGCCTTTGTCGCGCCTGGAATGGGAACATATTCAGAAAGTATTGACGGAGTGCGGTGGCAATATCTCGGAAACCGCCCGCCGTCTCGGCATGCACCGGCGTACGCTACAAAGAAAGCTGGTCAAGCACCCGGTACGAACCTGACCGGTCAGTTCGGTTGTGTTGCACCGAGGTTTTCAATAAGTTTCGCCGCCTCGTCCGCGATTCTTTTCCGGCTGAACAGCAATTGCCAGCGGCTGCCGCCGAGCTGGCGCCAGAGAAATGCCGCGCGAATGCCTGCGAATAAAACCGCGCGGACTTTGGCGGCGATCAATGGATTGCTCAGATGGCCGTGTTCGCCATTGACCATGATGCGTGGAGAGAGTGTACTGATGGTCTGGGTGTAGAGATCGGCAAGTTTTTCGATGAGTCGTGGATGTACCATCTCGTCGTTTTCAGTCGCCTCGAAGAATTTCATCTGTTCGCGCACCGCCTCGATCCCCCCGCGAATGGCCTCCTGCATTTCGGGCTGACGTCGCAATTGTCCCTCAAGATGGGTCATGGCGATGGCATAGCGGGCCATCTCGACATCGTTGATGTCGGTATTACCGGTCAATTTGCTTTGGAGCAGCTGCAATCCGAGTGTCACGCCCCGGGTCCCCCCGTACACCGCGTCGGTGCTGGGTGCATCGATGAGCATCAGGCTCTGAATACTCGCGGCGAACGCGGCCGGTTCGGCGCGCCCTTCGCGCGCCAGTTGCTGTGCCAGTTGCGCGGCTTGGAACAGGCCCGCCAGTGCCAGGGTACGGTCGGTGTATGGCGAGTTCATGAATAAATTGTTTAGAAACGATCGTGACGAGACAAGTTTAAGCGAGCACGGGAGGAACAGCCACTGACGTATCGTCCTATGACGCCAAGGCAGGAGTCCGACAAACCAGTTTCAGGTTTCTTTCTTGCAGGCGCGCTCGACCTCAACGCGATTGACACCTTCCACGCCCTCGACCGCGCGCTGGATGTCGGAAACGAGCTTCTCGGCAAAAGGACAATATGGCGTGGTGAGCTGGATTTCGAGATGCACGTAGTC
>JANLIB010000177.1 GCA_024653675.1 Gallionella sp.
TTTGGTCAATAGAACGACTATTGACCTGCAAAACCGGCAAAATCTGTCCTCGCTCAGCCGAATTTTCGCTTCGATTCTTCAAGTCAGACAGGCTGCTAGACATTGAAGCGGAAGTGCATCACATCGCCATCCTGCACCACATACTCCTTGCCTTCCACGCGCATCTTGCCGGCATCTTTCGCGCCCTGCTCACCCTTGTATTTCACGAAATCGTCAAAGGAAATCACTTCGGCACGGATAAAGCCGCGCTCGAAGTCGTTGTGGATAACGCCTGCCGCCTGAGGCGCGGTATCGCCTTTGTGGATGGTCCAGGCGCGCACTTCCTTCACTCCGGCGGTGAAATAGGTTTGCAGACCGAGCAACTGATAGCCGGTGCGGATCAGGCGATTCAGGCCGGGTTCAGCCAGACCTGCATCCGCCAGGAATTCATGTTTATCTTCATCAGATAGCTCGGAAATTTCTGACTCTAATGCAGCGCAGATTGGCACTACGGGCGCGCCTTCTTTGGCTGCATATTCTTCCAGGCGCGTCAGTAGCGGGTTGTTGCTGAAACCGCCTTCCGCGACGTTGGCGACATACATGGCAGGCTTGATGGTGAGCAGGCAAAGCGGCTGGAGCAGCGCGCGTTGTTCTGCATCCAGCTTCAGCGTGCGCGCCGGCTTGCCTTCGTTCAAATGGGCGGAAACTTGTTCCAGTAACACGCCCAACTTGGCAGCTTCCTTGTCGCCGGATCGCGATTGCTTGCTGTTGCGTTGCTGCGCTTTTTCCACGGTAGCAAGGTCCGCCAGTGCGAGTTCGGTGTTGATGGTTTCGATGTCGGAGATTGGATCGACTTTACCCGCGACGTGGATCACGTTGTCGTCCTCGAAGCAGCGCACCACGTTGACGATGCCGTCGGTCTCGCGGATGTTGGCGAGAAACTGGTTGCCCAGCCCTTCGCCCTTGCTTGCCCCCGCGACCAGCCCGGCGATGTCCACGAATTCGGTAATCGCATATTGCATGCGCTGCGGCTTGACGATCTCCGCCAGCGCCGCCATGCGCGCATCCGGCACTTCGACGATGCCGACATTCGGCTCGATGGTGCAGAACGGATAGTTCTCCGCCGCGATGCCCGCCTTGGTCAGCGCATTGAACAGGGTGGATTTGCCCACATTGGGCAGGCCGACGATACCGCATTTCAAACTCATGGTTGTTCCTTAAAATTTGTAGGGGCGCAATTCATTGCGCCCTGTTGGGCGTGATGAATCACGCCCCTACGGTTGGGTTTACGCACTATGCAGCTTCAACATCGCCGCTTCAGTCTTTCCTTCGATGACCAGATGCGCGACGTTCTGCGCTTGCTGCATGGCTTCGTCTATCAGTTCGCGTTCTTCGCGGAGCGGATCGTGCAACACATAATCGGAAACTTCGGCACGGTCGCCGGGATGGCCGATGCCGATGCGCAGCCGCCAGAAATCCTTGCTGCCGAGATGCGCGATGATGTCTTTCAGCCCGTTATGCCCGCCGTGTCCGCCGCCCATTTTCAATCGCGCCACACCCGGCGGCAGATCCAGCTCGTCATGCGCCACCAGCATTTCTGCGGGTTCGATTTTGTAGAATTGCGCCAGCGCGGCTACGGATCGCCCGCTGACATTCATGAAAGTTTGCGGCTTGAGCAACAGCATTTCATGGCCGTGCAACTGGCCGCGCGCAGTCAGACCGTGAAATTTTGCCTCGCTCTTGAAACTCAGCTTTTGCTGGCGGGCGAGTTCATCCACCCACCGGAAGCCGGCGTTATGCCGGGTGGTTTCATATTCGCGTCCGGGATTGCCCAGACCAACAATCAAACGTATCGCGGCCATGCTTTCATCCTAACGGCGACCGAATCTACAAAAAAAACCCGCCATGCCGAATTCAGCAATGGCGGGTTTATGCGGCTGACCGGATTACTTGGTCTTCTTGGCAGCAGGCGCGGCTGCAGGGGCAGCAGCTGCGGCCACCCCGGGAGCAGCGGCTCCGGCTGCGGGAGCAGCAGCCGCAGAAGCTGCTGCGGCTGCTTCAGCGGCGGCGGCCTCTTCCGCTTCGGCTTCAAGCGCACCGCGTGGCACTTGCACGGTCGCCACCACGGCTTCAGCGGTATGCGTCCCGTGTGCGGCAGCTTGCACGCCCTTGGGCAGCTTCAGATCGGACACGTGGACGGAATGGCCAAGCGCCAGATGTGCCAGATCCACTTCGATAAAGGCCGGCAAATCTGCCGGCAAACAGACGATGTCCAGATCGTTCATCACGTGGCTGACCTTGCCGCCGCCATCCTTCACGCCCGGCGCGATGTCCGCATTCAGGAAGTGCAACGGCACCTTGATATGCATCTTCTTCTTCGGGTCCACGCGCTGAAAGTCGATATGCTGTACTTGCTGACGGAACGGATGCATCACAAAATCGCGCAGTTGCACGGATTCCTTCCTGCCATCCAGATTCAGCGACAATATCGAAGCGTGGAACGCCTCTGCGCGGAGCTTGTAGTACAGCTCGTTGTGGTCCAGCTCGATCATGTTCACGCCGCCTGAGCCATACACAACACCTGGCACGCGGCCGGTGTTACGCAGACGGCGGCTCGCACCCGTACCTTGCGCCTTGCGGGTTGTTGCATTTATTTCGATTGCCATTTTACTTCTCCTAAAATTAAAGCATCGTCCGCGACCAGACGATCCTTGCATTGCGGCAGCCAACATGGCTGCTACACTGAAAGTGGGAAGTGGGAAGTGGGAAAACCTACTCACTACTCACCACTCACCACTCACCACTCACCACTCACCACTCACCACTCACCACTCACCACGTTACTTATTCAGCAAATAACGAACTCACCGATTCATCGCTGTTGATGCGGCGTATGGTTTCCGCCAGCAGTTCCGCAGTGCTCAATTGACGGATGCGCTTGCAGTTGCGCGCCGCCTCGCTCAACGGGATGGTGTCGGTGACCACCAGCTCATCCATCGCGGAATTCTCGATGCGCTCGATGGCCGGGCCGGACAATACCGGATGGGTGCAATAGGCCAGTACGCGCGCAGCGCCTTTTTCCTTCAGGGCGCGGGCGGCTTCGCACAGCGTATTGGCGGTATCCACCATGTCATCCATGATCAGGCAGGTGCGCCCGACCACATCACCGATGATATTCATTACTTTTGCCACATTCGGCTTGGGGCGGCGCTTGTCGATGATCGCAAGGTCGGCTTCCAGTTGTTTCGCCAGCGCACGCGCACGCACCACGCCGCCCACGTCCGGCGATACCACGATCAGATTCGGGTAATTCTGCCTCCACACGTCGGACAACAATATCGGGCTGGCGTAGATGTTGTCCACCGGGATATCGAAAAAACCCTGTATCTGGTCGGAGTGCAGGTCCATGGTCAACAGGCGATCCACTCCGGCGCCGGTGAGCATGTCGGCCACCACTTTGGCGGTGATTGCCACTCGCGCCGAACGCGGGCGGCGGTCCTGGCGCGCATAGCCGAAATACGGCATCGCGGCGGTGATGCGCCCGGCTGAAGCGCGCTTGAGCGCATCCACCATCACCATCACTTCCATCAAATTATCATTCGTTGGCGCGCAAGTGGATTGCAGCACGAACACATCCCTGCCGCGCACGTTCTCAAGCAGTTCCACATTCACTTCCCCATCGGAGAAACGCCCGACCTTGGCGCGCCCGAGATGGATGTGCAAATGCTGCGCGACCGCTTCCGCGAGCTTGGGGTTGGCATTGCCTGTGAATACCATCAAGCTGTCATGGAGCATCTGCTTCTCCAAAAGTAATTAGGGCACTTCTAAAAATCCACATTTCATCCCAACTGCTGCGTTGCAGAAAAAATTTCTTGCTTACATATCATTCATATGCGGCGCTACGAAATTTTTTCCGCGCCTTGCATTTGGGCGAACTCTGAATTTTTAGAAGCGCCCATTAATTAATCCCATGCGGCCCCGGCTGCCCGCATATGCAGCCTTATCGCTTGTTTTGCCCACGTTCAGCCTGCGCCGGAGCTATGTATTGGCTGGGGAGGTAGGGATCGAACCTACGAATGCCGGAATCAAAATCCGGTGCCTTACCACTTGGCGACTCCCCAAAAAATCAATCGGGCACCCAATCATGCAACGGATGCCGCGCCAAGCCTTGTGCCACTATGCCGCGCATCCCGTTCGGCAACTGCTGCAGAGTTGCTTCGGCCTGGCTGCGGCTGGGGAACCCGGCAAACACACAGGCGCCAGACCCTGTCATCCTGGGCCCGGTCAACATCGCTTTGCCGAATTTATCCAGCCAAGCGATGTGACATCCCACTTCCGGGTAAAGATCGCACACCACGGATTGCAAATCGTTGCGAAGCGGCTGTCCGGATTGCCCCTTCAAAAGGGCGCGCATTGTGATGGAAACCGTATCCCGTGTCAATTCCGGATGCGCGAAAATCCGTGCCGTCGGGACCTGCACCGGCGGGAACAGCACCACATACCATGCATCCGCCAGTGGATAGGCTTGCAGCTTTTCACCCACGCCCTCGGCAAAGGCATTCTCGCCGAATATGAACACCGGCACATCCGCGCCCAGTTTCAGGCCGAGTTCCATCAGGCGCTTGCGTGACAGGCACAGCGACCACATGCGATTCAGCGCGATCAGCGTGGTAGCCGCATCCGAGCTGCCGCCGCCCAGACCGCCGCCCAGCGGGATGCGCTTTTCCACCGTAATGTCCGCGCCCAACCGGCACCCGGTCTCGCTTTGCAGCAGACGCGCGGCGCGCACGCATAAATCCTGTTCTTCCTCTACGCCCTCGACAACATTGGTACGCCGCACCGCGCCGTCGTCGCGCAAGCTGAAGTGCAGCGTGTCGTGCAGGTCGATGAAGCGGAACAGGGTTTGCAACAGGTGGTAGCCATCCGGCCTGCGCCCGACGACATGCAGGAACAGGTTTAATTTTGCGGGTGCGGGGCAAGTCAGTTTCATTATCCCAAATAATCCATTAGAAAAAACTGTGTCATACCGGCCCTTCGACAGGCTCAGGATAAACTGACCTGCGGTCAGGCCGGTATCCAGATGATTAACAAATTCCC
>JANLIB010000209.1 GCA_024653675.1 Gallionella sp.
AAATTTTAGCGCGCCGCATATGTTTGATATGTAAGCGTTAAAATTTCTTGAGCAACGCCGTATCGCGACGGAGTTTGGATTAATAGAGGTGCCCTTAAATTAAACCACTGGATGCCGGATCAAGTCCGGCATGACGATTTTAGAGCACTGTATCCAATAAGGCTCGCGACGTTGTATGTAAAAGTTTTGGCGGCTATCAATAACTAACGGCAACCATACATGGACATCATCTTTTTACGCGAACTCAAGGTCACCACATTGATCGGCATTTACGAACGCGAAAAGATCGTGCCGCAAACCTTGCAGATAGATCTCGACATCGCGCTGCCCAACAGCCGCGCCTGCATCAGCGACGACATCAAGGACGCGCTGGATTATGCCGAAGTCGCGCAGCACATCCAGACCGTATTGAGCGAGGGGCATTTTTCCCTGCTGGAATCCCTGGCCGAACACATCGCGCAGATCATCCTCAAGGACTTCAACGCCCCGTGGGTCAAGGTCAGCGTCGCCAAGCTGCAAGCGATTCGCAACTGCAAAATGGTTGGGATCAGTATTGAGCGGGGACAGATAAATCAATCTCCCGGGGAGGGTAGCCATGCCAACTGATGTTCTAAAAACTATCTCGGAAAAATATTGCCCCAGATTCGGGCAGACGGCTGTGGAAATGGGATTCATCACCGAAGCGCAACTGAAAGAAGCATTGTGTCACCAGATAGAAGACGATCTGTCCGGGAACGGGCACCGGCTATTGGGCACCATTCTGTTCGACAAGGAATGGATGACCAGCGATCAAATCGAAAAGGTTCTGAACGCACTATTGAAAAGAATGCGTCAGGAAGAAGCAAAACCCGGCAGCGCGTAGGTTGGATTAGCGGCTTTTTCGCGTAACCCAACATCAAATGCAAAATCAAGATCAAAACCGCCGGGGGTAGCCCGGCAGCTAGTCACTTTCTTTTGCTTCGCCAAAAAGAAAGTAACCAAAGAAAAGGCGACCCCGGTTTGCCGCCGCTTCGCGGTACCCTGCGTTGCTCGACTGGTCAGGCGGCTGCGGAACTCGCGCTACGCGCTCAGACAGTCCTCGCCGAAATCCCCTGACCAGCCTGCGCTACTCGGCGGCGCACAGGGGAGAGGACAGCAAAAACCAAAACCGTAAATTCGTAAGGTGGGCAACACGTTGCCTACCATACAAAAGTAGATAGAAAAAACAATTCTACTCCGGTACATTAGGTCACGATGGCGTTAGAGGTGAATCAATGACAGCTCAGAGCAGTGACGATCAGCCGATACAAGATGCGTGGTCAGCAGACATAGATCGCTTCCTCCGCCTCTTGCGCCAGAAGACCGAGGATTTGACCGCCAGCGGTATCCGGGAAGGGCATGCCCGTGGGCTGGCTCACTTGGAATTGCGGATTGCTCAGTGGCCGTCTGGATGGGGTGACGACCTCGTGGTGTTGATCTACGGGGACTTTAGTGCGCCGCTGGCGGAATTAGACTTCCACGAGCTCGGCATTACGATTGAGCCGGAGAATATCGCGAACAGCGTTATCAAGTCGGCGATGTGTGTCCTGAAAGCCCGCGTGAAGATACCGGAGAAGTCAGTTAAAGCGTTGGCCGACGCTGCCGCGCGGATTAACACTCTCTTGGGCGTGTTGGCGGTTTTGGACTGGGGTAACTCCGGGAGTGGCTGGTGGTCGCACGTGACTCACGGTTCGATAGGTGGGGGTGTGCCGAAGCTGGAGACGGATCGAGTCCAAAATGTGGTCGAGGCACTAGGGAAGTTGCCCGCGCCCGTGGCAAGGAAGGTTCGGTCGGCGCTTTACTGGATTCGTGAGCCGCGCCAGCTCATGATGGAAGGATACAGAAGCGATAGCCTTCGCGTGTACGCTGGCTATTGGAACGCATTCGAGTGCCTTGTAGAGGCCGTATGCCTTCTCCGCCCGCAACCCAAACTTGGGCAGGCTGAAAAGCAGGCAAGCATCGACGCGTTCCTTTCAAAACGGAACGGCAAGCTGGATGCAGCAACAATTTCCGAGTGCTATAAAACACTCATCGATCCTGGCTTTATCTCCAAAGCGAGCCATGCACTAAAAGCTTGCTTCCACGGCCGTGCAGATCAATACGTTGTGGAATGCTTCAGAATGAAGCCGGAACAGGATCGGTTGTACAACATCCGTAACGCCATAAACCACGGTGATGTTGATGCGGACAATCCCGGCGAATTACTACGGGTGGAGGACCGGCATAAACGATTGTGGATGATCGTGTTTGGGATGCTCGGCTTGATTATCCCGATAGATCGTCCCCTGGATCAACAGTAGCCGAATTGGCACGCAACTGAGTGAGATAGGGTGGGCACGATTTTGTGCACACGCGGCAATTCGATAGATGGTGGGCACAACGTGCCCACCCTACGATTTTAAGGTTTTGGTTTTTCGCTTTTTCTTCCCCTGTGCGCCGCCGAGTAGCGCAGGCTGGTCAAGGGGGTGTCGGCGAGGACTGTCTGAGGGCGTAGCGCGAGTTCCGCAGCCGCCTGACCAGTCGAGCAACGCAGGGTACCGCGAAGCGGCGGCAAACCGGGGTCGCCTTTTCTTTGGTTGCTTTTTTTTGGCGAAGCAAAAGAAAGTGACTAGCTGCCGGGCTACCCCAGGCGAAGTTGACTTGTGGTTTTGTTACTTGATGTTGGGTTACGCGACACCCCTCACCTCAATCCTCTCCCGCCTGCGGGAGAGGAAGCAAACGTGAAAAGCACTTTTTGTTTCCTGCTGCTAACCCAACTTCTCACCCCATTTTTTTATCGCGCGCAGAAAGTGCGGATACAGCTTACTCGTCTAATTCGGACTGCAAATCAGTCTCGTAGTCCTGTCCGCCGTAGAACACGCCGATGATGGATACCAGCTTGGCATCCACGTCGAAAGCGATTATTGCTCGCTTTTTGTAGTTCGTGATGCGCAGGCCAGGGCGAATGTCATCGCGGCAGGTGCCTCGAAGCGGGAAGGTATGCAATCCCTCGCAATACGTGACAATGGCATTGGTATAGCGCTCCGCAATCTCCGGTGATGCTGCGACCTCGATGTAGCGATAGAGCGCCGCAAGCTGTTCCTGCGCTTCTGGTGTGAAAATTACGGTGTACTAGAAAACATGGGGTCAGGTCTTGCATTAACACATTCCGTTGCACCGGAAAGTTATCGAATTTCTATCACTGCATCACCGGCAGCCAACTTGCCACGCAACGCAGGTAGTATTCTCGAAAACGCTTCCAGCAATACCGCTTTCCGGCAATTGCCGAGCCGAACCCAGACCACCTGTGGCGGGATGCTGTGTTGCCGATTGGCGAGTGCCTGGAAATCTTCATCCTTGGTGATGATGGTTAAGCTACGCTCTTTGGCGTACTGCCAGATTGTTCGGTCTTCGGCTGCCTCTAGCCCGACATCCTGCACATGGGCGCATTCCCAACCATTGGCGGCAAGATAGCGTGCCAGAGCCAACGGCAACTGATTATCGACCAACAGGGTCATGCAGCGATCAGGATGGCATGGTCGGTCTGGATTGCCGCATATTCCAGCGCAGCCAGAATGTCGTTTTCTTCGAGGAAGGGATAGTCTTCAATAATTTCCTGATGGGAAGCCCCCGCGCTAAGCAGTCCGATAATATCCGTGACACGAATGCGCAGGCCGCGAATGCACGGACGCCCACCGCATTTACCTGGTTCGATAGTGATTCGATCAAGCAGACTGTGTTTCATGGTTACTCCCAATGAGGTAAGTAATTATAAGTATGACGTTCATACATCTTATTAGCAAGAATAGGCCGCTTACGGAATGTGTACCGGGGCACTCATCGAACAAAGATGCTCTGATTAGCCCGGCACAAATACAGCAGGGCTAATTCCGAAAAACTTGCCCAACTTGCCCGCCAGGGCCATACAGAAGCGCAGGGTCTAGATTCGTAGCATAGCAGCGGTGCAATCAAATCTGACTCTGAGATCGCTTACAAAAACAGCGCCGCCGAAACTCCAAATCGTGCTGCCAACGCTTTGGCTTGGCGAGCATTGAAATCGCGTCGCCCGGACAGCAATTCTGACACGACACCCTGGCTGCCCAGCTCAGGCAGGTCAATCTGGCGCAAGTTATCGCGCTGCATCAAGTAATTTAAAACCTCGGCTCCTGTTGCCTCAGGCGGCATCTTGTCTTTGGCTTCGTATTCGGCAATCAACTCACCCAAATACTCTGCCAACCGGGCGAGGGGGTGAGTTTCATCAGCACCTCCCGCATCAAGCGCGGCATCGAGCGCTTCGACCAGAGCAGCATATTCTTTTGCGTTGCGCGCCGGTTGCAGCACGGGCGCGATATAGCTCCAGTGCTGTATTGCTGCCTTAAGTCGTGCGTTCATTTCCAGCCTCCTTGGTCATATTCCTTGTGCGTCAATACTGCCCTGATAAACACTCGCCCCGTATTGAAGTGAATCGCTGCAATCAGGCGAAGCTTGTTTCCTCCGATGTCGAACACAAATACATCGCCCACTTTATCGGTGCTGGAAAAAAGCATTCGCAACTCTGCAAAATTGTGCCACTCGGCTTTTTTGCAAAGGCGATACCACTGATCCAGCGCACCGGCGCATTGCGGATGCGCCTTCTGTGCCGCCACAATCCGGCGATGGGTGATGATGTGCATTGGGCAAGTATATCTCAGAAAGAGATATGGCAACAGGAAGCCCGTGGGACGGAAGCCCGCACAAGCCCGGGGGACAGGTCTATATTCGTAGCATCGGTCAATAGCTTCAGCGCAATGGGTTATGGGCGCCTCTACTAATTCAAAATCCTGATATGTATTGACCTGTCAAATCTTACCAGCATAAACATTTCAAATCACTGTGCAGTGTGTCGGTAGCAGAACGGACGACATACCG
>JANLIB010000217.1 GCA_024653675.1 Gallionella sp.
CCCACTCCCCACTCCCCACTCCCCACTCCCCACTCCCCACTCCCCACTTACCACTTACCACTTACCATTCCCCCACTCCCTGCTATAGTTCCAACCTGAACAAATTTACCGGGAATCGAATTGCCACAATTTGAAACGCTGATCATCGGTAGCGGCCTTGCGGGGTTGACCCTGGCCATCAAGCTTGCCGAACGCCAGAAGGTGGGGCTGATCACCAAAAGATCCCTGCTGGACGGCGCGAGCGGTTGGGCACAGGGAGGCATTGCCGCCGTATTGTCAGAGAACGATACGCTGGATGCGCATATTCAGGATACCCTAACGGCCGGCGCCGGCCTGTGTGATGAGGCCGTCACCCGTTACGTGGTCGAGCATGGCAAAGCCGCCATTGACTGGCTTATTGATCAAGGCGTGCCATTCACCAAAGACAGCTCCACTGATGTAGGTTATCACCTTACCCGCGAAGGAGGACACAGCCGCAGGCGCATCATCCATGCAGCCGATGCTACCGGGCATGCAGTGCAGGAAACTCTTGCCATGCGTGTTTTGCGCCACCCCAACATCACCGTCCTGGAAAACCATATGTCGGTTGACCTGATCACCGGCAGGAAACTGGGGCTCGAAGACAACCGCTGTTACGGTATTTATGCCCTCAACAGCCTGAAGGACGAGGTCGTCACGATTTCCGCGCAAAACATCATTCTGGCTACCGGCGGAGCAGGCAAGGTTTATATGTATACAACCAATCCGGACACGTCGACAGGTGACGGCATCGCAATGGCATGGCGAGCAGGCTGCCGCGTGGCCAATATGGAATTCATCCAGTTCCACCCGACTTGCCTGTACCACCCTCACGCCAAATCTTTTTTAATCAGCGAGGCGGTGCGCGGCGAAGGCGGCATCCTGAAATTGCCAAATGGCACACGTTTCATGCCCGGTCACGATGAACGCGCGGAACTCGCCCCGCGCGATGTGGTGGCCAGAGCGATAGATTTCGAAATGAAAAAACACGGGCTGGATTGCGTCTATCTGGACATCTCGCACCAATCTGACGAGTTTCTTCAGGAGCATTTCCCCAACATCTATGCGCGATGCCTCAGCCTGGGAATAAACATCAGCAAAGAACCGATCCCGGTAGTGCCCGCAGCGCACTATACCTGTGGCGGTGTCGTTACCGATCTGCATGCGCGCACCGATGTGGAGAATCTTTATGCGGTCGGGGAAACCGCTTATAGCGGATTGCACGGAGCAAACCGGCTGGCCAGCAATTCCCTGCTGGAATGCCTGGTATTCGCCGATGCTGCAGTCCGTGACATTTTGAACAAGCCACCCCATGCCTCACCTCTTCTCCCTGCCTGGGATGAAAGCAGGGTTACAGATGCAGACGAACAAATCGTCATCTCGCACAACTGGGCAGAGTTGCGCCACTTCATGTGGGACTATGTAGGCATCGTGCGCACCAACAAACGGCTGCAGCGCGCGCAGCACCGCATCCAGTTGTTGCAGGACGAAATCGGTGAGTATTACACCAATTTCCATATAAGCTCAGACTTGCTGGAACTCCGGAACCTGGTGCTGAACGCCGAGTTGATCGTGCAAAGCGCCTTATTACGGCACGAAAGCCGCGGCCTGCACTTCAGCAAAGACTACCCTGACACACTGGCGAATCCGCAACCCACGATTCTCTCACCAGGCATCTGCTAAGGGCACCTCTATTAATTCAAACTCCGTCGCGATACGGCGTTGCTCAACAAATTTTAACGCTTACATATCAAAATATGACTGGTTGCGCGGACTTTCTTTCGCGCCTTTCTTTCGCGCCCTGTCTCGCTTAGACTTTTGAATTAACCTTAAAACCTTTTTTCATCCACGAAAAACACGAAAGTCACGAAATCAATCAATTGAGGGCGCCTCTATTAATTCAAAATCCTAAGCGAGACAAGGCGCGAAAGAAATTTTAGCGCGCCGCATATGTTTGATATGCAAGCGTTAAAATTTCTTGA
>JANLIB010000218.1 GCA_024653675.1 Gallionella sp.
TAGCGTTTCCACCAATGGATTGCCTCGGCGGATTGGTGGATACGCGCTGCGCGCTTTATCCACCCTACGTATTTTGGTTCCGGCTTGTCCGGCTTAGGAGGCACCCTTCACGCATTCCATGATGATGTGCGTATAAGGAATGCGTAGAAGATCGTGTCGGACGGATGCGCGCACCTCGTCAAAGCTGCTTCTGGCCAGGCTGGTATAACCTTGCTCATCGCGCACGAATTGCCCGCGGTCGCGCGACAGCAGATATGTCGCCGCGCGCGACTGGCCGCGCACATAGCAGCCGTCGTAGGTGACCAGCCGCCCGCCCTTCTTGAGCGCGCGCCAGGCGATCTCAAACAATTGCAGGGCTTCCGCATCATCCAGATGGTGCAGCACGCCAATCGCCAGCACGATATCGAATGACTCCGGTTGCTCCAGGAAAACCTGCGCCTCGGAAACGCGCTGGCAGAAAAACTGCCCGCGATGGCCATAACGCCTGTTTGCCGACCCGATGTAAGACGGACTGAAATCGAAGCCGAAATAATCCACCTGCGGCAGGTGGTCGAGGATTTTTCCGGGACCGCAGCCGATGTCGAGTATGCGGTCGCCCGCTGCGGGGCGCACATATTGATTAACGAAGGTGGATATGCTGTATTGCGCGCCGACCAGTGCGGAGAACAGCTTATAGACGAACGGCTGTTCAAGTATGGATTTGAGATTCATCGAGCTTGTCCGGGCAGCATCAGAAAAAATCATGAATCGCCGCGCAGATGCGCGCGACATCCGCGTCATCCATCTCGTAGTGCAGCGGCAGGCGCAGCAGGCGTGCGCTCAGATCGTCAGTCACCTGCATGGCGCCGCTCGCGCGGCCATACTTGCGCCCGGCGGGCGAAGAGTGCAGCGGCACGTAATGGAACACCGGATGAATGTCACGCGCCTTGAGGTGAGCGATCAGTGCGGTTCGCGTGGCAAGGCTATCGGGCAGGATATAGAACATGTGGCCGTTGCTGTCCGCGTCGAAGTGCGGCAGGCGCAGCTTCCCGGCCTGTTCGAGCGGCGCCAATTGCTCGGCGTATGCAGAGCAGATGCGGCAGCGCTGAGCGGTGATATCGCCGGCGCGCTCCAGTTGAGCGTAAAGAAAAGCGCTCACCAGTTCGCTCGGCAGGTAGGAAGAGCCGATATCCACCCAGGTGTATTTATCCACCTCGCCGCGGAAGAACTGGCTGCGGTTGGTCCCCTTTTCGCGGATGATCTCGGCGCGTTCAGTGTAGCGCTCATCATTCACCAGCAACGCACCTCCCTCGCCGCTGATGATGTTCTTGGTCTCGTGAAAACTCAGGCAGCCGAAATGCCCGATGCTGCCCAGCGCCTTGCCTTTGTAAGTGGAGAGCAGCGCCTGCGCGGCATCTTCCACCACCAGCAGATTGTGGCGCTGCGCGATGTCCATGATTACATCCATCTCGCACGGCACCCCCGCGTAATGCACCGGCGCGATAGCGCGGGTTTTTGGGGTGATGGCCGCTTCGATCAGTTTCTCGTCAATGTTAAGCGTGTCCGGGCGGATGTCCACGAACACCGGCGCCGCGCCGCGCAACACGAAGGCATTGGCGGTGGAGACGAAAGTGTACGATGGCAGGATGACCTCATCGCCGGGCTGGATGCCGCAGAGTATCGCGGCCATTTCCAGCGCGCCGGTGCAGGAATGGGTGAGCAGCGCCCTGCGGCAAGGCAATTTTTCCTCGAACCAGCGATGACACAGTTTGGTGTAATGCCCGTCGCCGGAGAGATGGCCTCTGGTAACGGCATCGGCGATCAGCTCCAGCTCGCGCCCGATGATGAACGGTTTGTTGAACGGAATAGGTTTCATCAAGAATCAATAGAATTCTGGTACTGTTAAGGCTGCATGCGGGGCGTATTGTACAGATTTCAATCAGGAAGCAGGGCATGGCGACTTATGCGATAGGCGACATACAAGGCTGCTACACCGAGCTACAGCAGTTGCTGGAGCAGGTACGTTTTGACCCAACGCAGGACAAACTGTGGCTGGTCGGTGACCTTGTGAATCGCGGACCCGGTTCACTGGAGGTATTGCGGCTGGTCAAGTCGCTGGGCGACAGCGCGATCACGGTGCTCGGCAATCACGACCTGCATTTGCTCGCCGTCGCAGAAGGCACGGCGGAACTGAACCGCAACGATACGCTGGACGAAGTGCTGAACGCGCCCGACCGCGATGAACTGTTGCACTGGCTGCGCAGCCAGCGCCTGCTGCATGCGCAAGACGGCTACGTGCTGGTTCACGCAGGGCTGCTGCCGCAATGGAATGTAGCGCAGGCCGAAAGCCTGGCGCGCGAAGTCGAAGCCGCGCTGCGCGGCGACGACTACGCCACCTTCCTCTCGCGCATGTACGGCAATACTCCGCATGAGTGGGACGACAACCTAACCGGCTACAAACGTCTGCGCGTCATCGTCAACGCCTTTACCCGCATGCGCATCTGCACCAAAGAAGGCGAGATGGAATTCAAATTCAAGGGCGAAGTCGAGAACATCCCCGCAGGGTATATGCCGTGGTTCGATGTGCCCAGACGCGCCAGCCGGGACGCCACCGTCATCTTCGGCCACTGGTCGGCGCTGGGTTTGATGGTTACTGAAAAAGCAATCGCGCTGGATACCGGCTGCCTGTGGGGCGGCCCGATGAGCGCGATCCGGCTGGCAGACCGCAAGCTATTCCAGGTTGCCTGCAAGAATCCGGTGGCGAAGCATTGGTAATGTGCCATGAAGGGCGGGCGAATGTTTTTGATTCCGCATGTTCTGTTTGACGGAATCTGAATTGTGGAATAATATTGCGCCGTGATCCAGTCATTTGCCTGCTCCGATACCGAGAGTCTATTTCTCAGCCATGCGGTTCCCCGCTTCAAGAATATTGAACGGGTAGCCAGGCGCAAGCTGCTGATGTTGCAGGCCGCAACACAACTGAAAGCGCTAAAGACACCACCCGGTAACCAACTGGAATTGCTCAAGGGCAATCGGCGCGGCCAGCACAGCATCCGCATTAACGACCAGTGGCGGATCTGTTTTGTGTGGAAGGATGACGGAGTCCACAATGTAGAGATCGTGGATTACCACTGAAAGGAGAAATGCGCATGACCAAAATGCTGGAAGAGATTCACCCGGGAGAGATTCTGCTGGAAGAATTCATGAAGCCCAAGGAAATAACCGCGCGCCAAATCGCTGCCGATATTGATGTGCCGCCGAGCCGGATCAGCGACATCGTGAATGGCCGCCGCCCGATCACGGCGGACACCGCCTTGCGTCTCGGCGTGTATTTTCAGATGGACCCGCGCTTCTGGCTTAACCTGCAAGCAGAGTATGACGTGCGCATGGTTACGCGAGAATTGTTGCCTAAGGTAGCCCCGCGCATTCGGGTGCTGCATACATAGTAACCGTAGGCGGGCGATGCCAGACTGAATGTCTATACATTTTCGCAAGGAGCCAGTCATGGCTGAAGCCGTTTTGAATATCAAACAGTGGGGCAACAATCTGGGCGTTCGTTTGCCTGCTGCTGTGGCGCGGGAAGCGCACCTGCATGTTGATCAGCGCGTACGCGTGTCGGTCGAGGGCGCTCAAGTCGTCATCACGCCAATCATTGATTCACAGCTTACTCTGGAGCAGCGACTGGCTGCCTTCGATCCGGTACGTCATGGTGGTGAATATTTTTGCCGTAGTGTGTGAGCGGCTCAACCCAATTATCAGGCCGACCGCAATCCCACCAAAACCGCCAAATAAGACAATGATCCAATCATGGAACTTTCTGCTTACGAAATTGCGTTAATCTCCGGCGGCTTTGGCATCGTCGGTGCACTTCTTGGTGTCTTCATTTCTCACCGTCTCGCTCTTCGCGTCGCTACCGCCCAGTTTGAGGACGCCATCCGCCTGAATAGAATTGCCGCCATTAGGGAGGCTGCCAACAACCTCCGCTTTGTCTTTGCACAACAACTTGCTGCCATCAGGGCCGACCAAAACCAATCCGCCATCGACATTCAAAGACGTCTTGAATCCACCGTCGATATGCTTACAGGCGAGATGGAAAACTTCAGATTTTATGTCGTCCCTGAAAACTTGCCCGCTTACGATGAGGCATGCCAAGAGTACCAGCGCATAGCCCACATTCGCGCAATGAACTATTTTGAAGGAGCCAATGGCAATGAGCCGTTTAAAGTGTTTGAGGAAAAAGTTCATGCGGTACTACAGTTTGCCAAGCCCTAACCCGGTCAACACGCACATGAATGGTACCGGTCAGAATCAACCAAGCAGAGAAAATGTGTAACCAATCATTTGCACCCTTGTGGATAGACTTATGAAACGAATACTTACCCTTATATTTTTCCTGGCATTGTTTCCTGGCAACATGGCGCTTGCCGTTACACCAGCCGTAAAGGAATTTACCGCTGGAAATCGTATAAAATTTTCTACTGCGGACCACCCGAAATCAAAGGGCATTAATATGACCTTGTATTACCCAAGCAGTTGGTTGGCAAGAGAAGGAGAACGGCCAAACATCGTTCAAAAATTTTCTCACCAGAACGGCCAATGGTATGAGTCAGTACTCATCTATATCAAGACTCTTCCCCTCCCAGTAGGAAAAGTACTTTCTGAGAGTGAACTCAAGGAATATTTTACGCCTCGTGAGATGAAAGACTCGTTACCGGAAGGATCTGTATTTATTGCTGCGAAGCCGACGAAAATCGAGGGGCTTCCGGCAGGGATTCTTGAATTTTCATTGCGACAAGAGAAATTGGGATTATCCTTTGACGTTCAATATGTCGTATATTCTTTCATCTATGGCAACACCATGGTTCAGTTTGTGTGTGGTGTTAGCAGCGCCAAGCCAACGACCCCAGCAGCAGTAGCTAACCATATGGAAGAGTTTAAGCCGCTATTTTTCCTTATGGCAAACAGCATCGTCTTGCAAGATAAATGGAAGTAACGATGCCTAACTTTACTCAGCCGGCCACCAACAACCTCTTAATCATCTGTTCCGCCTGCCTTGCATAGCCTCCACCAAACAGGTTAGCGTGGTTGAGGATGTGGTAAAGATTGTATAAATCTTTGCGCGTGGCGTAGCCCGCATCCAGCGGGTACGCGGCGCGATAGGCGGCGTAGAAATCTGCGGGGTAGCCGCCGAACAGTTCCGTCATCGCGAGGTCACATTCGCGGTCACCGTAATAGGTCGCCGGATCGAAGATCACCGGTGTGCCGTCTGACAGGAACGCATGGTTGCCGCTCCACAGGTCGCCGTGCAGCAGTGATGGTAATGGCGTGTAGTTTTTGAAGAATGCAGGCAATGTGTCCATCAACTTTTCGCCGAGGCGCTGCAACTGCCCGCCATAACCATTCTGCGCCGCGAGGCGCAACTGGAATCCCAAGCGATGTTCGCGCCAGAAAGTTATCCAATTGTCCGGCCAGCCATTCGGTTGCGGCGTGGTGCCGATGAAGTTGTCTTGTGCAAAGCCGAATCGAATTTCTACCCCCTCCCTATCCCTGATGGAACTACTAGCCATTCGACTAGGCTGGCCAACAACGCCAGCCAAGTCGCTGGTTATCCCCCTGCAAGGGGGAGGGGATGGTGGTGTGCAACGATGCAACGCGGCGAGCTGTTCGCCTAGCAGCTTTGCATCGCCGTGCGAACTCAATTCCAGATACTCCAAAACCAGATAGCTTTGATTGCCTGCGATGCCGTGCGCGATGGGGCGCGGTGCGCGGATAGTGTTCGTCGCGGCGATTGTGTTCAGCCCTTCCGCTTCGGCGACGAACATGGGGAGATGCTGCGCGTCGTTGAGCTTGAGAAAATATCGCGAGCCGTCTGTTCCCTCCAGACGATAAGCCTCGTTGATGCTGCCACCCCCGACGGTGGTTGAGTTACTCAGCGTGAAGAGGCGATGCGTCGCATCGTGGATGGCGGTAGAGATGTGGGCGAGGAGTTTGGGGTGCATATCGCTCGCCATAGACGGCAGTGTAAAACGGTGCGACGAAGGAGCGCCGCTTTACACTGTCCGCGTTGATGGCGTTGTCAGGCTCTGTTTCAGGATTGCCCCAGACCTGCCGCCCGCAACGTTTTCTCGTCGGGTCCGCGCCCGGCACAGCAGCCGGCAAGCCGTCCGTTAATCGCCACGGCTGGAACAGAACGGATACCGAGCTGTTTCGCGCGCTGTGCGACATCGTTTCTTTTCATATCCAACACGGTGATTTCACAGGAAGTGCAGGCAAGGCGTGTGACCAGATCAATGGTTTCCTGGCACACGGGACAACCTGCGCTGAAAATTTCAACTTTGCGTTTTGCGTTCATAAAATTCTCCTTACGGTTTAGGGCGCCTCTATTAATTCAAAATCCTAAGCGAGACAAGGCGCGAAAGAAATTTTAGCGCGCCGCATATGTCTGATATGTAAGCGTTAAAATTTCTTGAG
>JANLIB010000220.1 GCA_024653675.1 Gallionella sp.
TTTCTGGGTGAAACAACTAGCCATTCGACTAGGCCGCAAACGACCGCGGCCAAGTCGCTGGTTATCCCGCAGGGATTCAAGAGTGCCTTTTTCGTTCGCCTCCTCGCCCGCTTGCGGGAGAGGATTGAGGAGAGGGGGCTTCCAGCGGGGGAAAGTTGGATAGGGGGCGCGAAGCAATGAATAAAAAATGTTTTCCACGATTGCCCTTTCTCCCGCAGGGATTGCAGATTGTCTTTCCCGTTTGCCTCCTCTCCCGCGAGCGGGAGAGGATTGAGGTGAGGGGCGTTTCTGTGGGGGAAAGTTGGATAGGGGGCGCGAAGCGATGAAAAAGAAAAATAACATACGTCAGCAAGACCCGTTCCTGGAGCGCGAACGCGAGCAGTACGAAAGCCCGCTGCCGAGCCGCGAATTCATCTTGCAGATACTCACCGAGCAGGGCGCGCCCGTCGGCGATGAAGAGTTGCTGCAACTGTTGCACATCGAAAAGGAAGAGGAAGAACTGTTTTCGCGCCGCTTGCGCGCGATGGAACGCGACGGCCAGATCATGCGCAATCGCAAGCGCGACATCTGCGTGGTGGACAAGCTCGATCTGGTCAAGGGCAAGGTGCAAGGCCACCCGGACGGCTTCGGCTTCCTGATTCCGGAGGACGGCAGCCCGGACATGTTCCTTAGCGAGAAGGAGATGCACCAGGTATTGCACGGCGATGTGGTGATGGTGCGGCAATCCGGCGTAGACCGGCGCGGACGTCCCGAGGCCAAGATCGTCGAGGTGCTGGAGCGCGCCAACAATCGCGTGGTAGGGCGGCTGTATGAAGAGCACGGCATCAAGTTCGTGGTGGCGGAAAACCGCCGCATCACGCAGGATATATTGGTTGCAGCCGGTGAATCCGGTGCAGCCAGGGCAGGGCAAGTGGTGATGCTGGAGATCATGCAACAGCCCAACAAACACGCGCAGCCGATCGGGCGCATCACCGAAGTGTTGGGCAACTATGCCGATCCCGGCATGGAGATCGAGATCGCGCTGCGCAAGCATGACCTGCCTTACGAGTTCCCCAAGGATGCCGAAAAGCAGGCCAAAGCGATCTCTCCTGTTGTTGCAGCGGCGGATTGGGCAGGGCGCGAAGACATACGCAACCTGCCGCTGGTCACGATAGACGGCGAGACCGCGCGCGATTTCGATGACGCGGTGTATTGCGCGCCCGAGAAGGGCGGCTACCGTCTGGTGGTGGCGATCGCCGATGTCAGCCATTACGTGCAAACCGGTGACGCATTGGACCGCGAAGCGATCCTGCGCGGCAACTCGGTGTATTTCCCGCGCCGCGTGATCCCGATGTTGCCGGAGGAATTATCCAACGGCCTGTGTTCGTTAAACCCCAAGGTGGACCGCCTGTGCATGGTGTGCGACATGCACATCAGCAGCAGCGGCGAGATCGAAAGATATCGCTTCTATCCATCGGTGATGCACTCGCAGGCACGCCTGACTTACACGCAGGTCGCGGCAATGCTGGCCGAGCCGGATGGCGGGCTGGCCAGGAGCAACGCGGCCATCGTGCCGCATCTGCAACATCTCTACGAGTTGTTCCAGAAGCTGTTAAAAGCGCGCGAGAAGCGCGGCGCGATTGACTTCGAGACGGTCGAGACGCAGATGATCTTCACCGACCAGGGCAAGATCGAGCGCATCGTGCCGGTGGTGCGCAACGACGCGCATAAACTGATCGAGGAATGCATGCTGGCGGCGAACGTGTGCGCGGCAGGTTACCTGCAGGATAATCAGCACACCGTGCTGTATCGCATCCACCAGGGACCGACACCGGAGAAGCTGGAAGCGTTGCGCGAATTCATGAAGGAATTCGGTTTGCAACTGACCGGTGAGGACGATCCGCAGGCAGCCGATTATTCCAAACTGCTCAAGCGCATCAAGGGACGTCCCGATGCCGGGCTGCTGCAAATGGTGATGCTGCGTTCGTTGCGCCAGGCCAAGTATGAGCCGGAGAACATCGGGCATTTCGGTTTGGGTTACGACGCCTACACGCATTTCACCTCGCCGATACGCCGCTATCCGGACCTGCTGGTGCATCGCGCCATCAACGCTGTGCTGCAAGGCAAGCAATACAAACCCGCGCAGAAATGGAGCGAACTGGGCGCGCATTGCTCGATGACCGAGCGCCGCGCCGACGACGCCACGCGCGATGTCGAAGCATGGCTGAAATGTTTTTACATGCGCGACCATCTCGGCAGCGTGTTCCCCGGCACGGTTTCGTCGGTCACCAATTTCGGCATGTTCGTTTCGCTGGACGATCTGTATGTCGAGGGGCTGGTGCACATCTCGGAACTTGGCAAGGATTATTTCCACTTCGATGCTGCAAAGCACCAGTTGCTGGGCGAGCGCACCGGACAACGCTACCGCCTCGGCGACCGGGTGCAGGTGCGCGTGGTCAAGGTGGATATGGAAAGCACCAAGATTGATTTTGTGCTGCACGAGGAAATCCCCCCCAGCCCCCCTTTTTCAAAAGGGGGAGAGCGTAGCGAAGGGGGATTAAAACCGGCAAAGAAATCCGCCGCAGGCAAACCCGCTCGGGGCAAAAAACGACATGGCTGATCTGCGCCTGATCTACGGCTTTCATGCCGTGACCTCGCGCATCCGCCAGAATCCCGATGGCGTGCAGGAAATCTATCTGCAGGCGCAGCGCCAGGATCCGCGCATGCGCGACCTGATCAAGCTCGCCGAAACCAATGGCGTGCGCATCATCCCGGTAGAGGCGGCGCGCCTCGACGGCATGGCCGACAATGCGCGGCATCAGGGTGTCGCGGCGCGTGTCGATGCGTCGCGCCGCGTGCAGCATCTGGAGGATGTGCTGGATACGCTCGGCGAGCCGCCGTTGCTGCTGGTGCTGGATGGTGTGCAGGACCCGCATAATCTTGGCGCATGCCTGCGCAGCGCCGATGCGTTCGGCGTGCACGCGGTGATCGCGCCGAAGGATCGCGCGGTGGGCATCACCGCTACGGTTGAGAAAGTCGCGTGCGGCGCGGCGGAAACCGTGCCTTACATAACCGTCACCAATCTTGCGCGCACGCTGCGCGAATTGAAGGAGCGCGACATCTGGGTGGCCGGCGCGGCGGACGATGCCGAGCAGGACTTGAACGGCTTCAAGCACAAAGGCGCACTGGCCTGGGTGCTGGGCGCGGAAGGCGAAGGCTTGCGCCGCCTGACCCGCGAGACCTGCGACGAACTGGTGCGCATCCCGATGCTGGGCAGCGTCGAAAGCCTGAACGTCTCGGTCAGCGCCGGCATCTGCCTGTTCGAGGCGAGACGGCAGCGCAAGCAATTGTAGGTCGGGTTAGCGCAGCGTAACCCGACATATTCGATGCTTTCTTTTGCCGGGTTACGGCGCGCCCCTCACCTCAATCCTCTCCCGCCTGCGGGAGAGGAGGCAAACGTGAAAAGCGTTTATTGTTTCCTGCGTCTAATCCGACCTACGGGCTGATGCATAACATGAGGATGGCACCATGATATTTCGTGATCGGGAAGATGCAGCGCGCCGGCTGACGGATGCGCTTGCGCAATATCGCGGCCAGAATCCGCTGGTGCTGGCGATACCGCGCGGCGCGGTGCCGATGGCGAAGATCATCGCCGATGCGCTGGGCGGCGAAGTGGACGTGGTGCTGGTGCGCAAGCTGCGCGCGCCGGGCAACCCGGAATTCGCGATCGGTTCGGTGGACGAATCCGGCTGGACCTATCTCGGCGACTATGCCGGGCGGGTGGACGGCGGTGCGCAATACATCGAAGCCGAGAAGGAAGCGCAACTCAAGGTGATGCGCGAACGGCGCGCCAGCTATACCCCGATACGCCCGCCGCACGACCCGGCCGGACGCATCGTCATCGTCGTGGACGACGGTCTGGCCACCGGCTCCACGATGATCGCCGCACTGCATGCGCTGCGCGCCAAGTCCCCGAAGAAACTGATCTGCGCCGTCCCGGTCGCGCCGCCCGATACGCTGGCCAAGGTCAAACCTTACGCCGATGAGATAGTGTGCCTGAGCGCGCCGGAGATGTTTTATGCAGTAGGACAGTTCTATGCGTCTTTCCCGCAAGTGAGCGATGACGAAGTGATCGCGCTGCTTGCGGCGGTTCCATAACTGCCATACCGGTGCTGACACTTTGCGAAATGTTTATCCCAAATAATTCATTGGAAAATTCAACCCACCTCCCCCTTTGGAAAAGGGGGATTGAGGGGGATTTTCATACCCGCGCGACGTTCAAATCCCCCCTCGCCCCCCTTTTTCAAAGGGGGGATGCTTCGTTATAGCCAGACTTACGGGCGCCTCTATTAATTCAAAATCCTAAGCGAGACAAGGCGCGAAAGAAATTTTAGCGCGCCGCATATGTTTGATATGTAAGCGTTAAAATTTCTTGA
>JANLIB010000221.1 GCA_024653675.1 Gallionella sp.
CCCTGCTGCGCAACGCCGACGTCGCCATGTACCGCGCCAAGGAGAAAGGCAAGAACAACTTCCAGTTCTATTCGCCGGCCATGAACGCCGAGGCGCCCAGGCGCCTGGCGCTCGAGACCGACCTGCGGCGCGCGCTGGAACGGCGGGAATTCCTGCTCCACTACCAGCCCAAGGTGGATCTTGCCTCCGGCCGGGTCACCGGCATGGAGGCCCTGCTGCGCTGGCAACACCCGAAACAAGGGCTGATCTCGCCCCTAAATTTCATCCCGCTGCTCGAGGAGACCGGCCTGATCGTGCCGGTCGGCGAGTGGGTGTTGCGCAGCGCCTGCGCCCAGAACAAGTCCTGGCAGGACGCGGGACTGGCCGCGCTGCGCGTGGCGGTGAACCTGTCCGCGCGCCAGTTCCAGCAGCCCGGCCTGGTCGAAATGGTCGGGAACGTGCTGGCGGAGACCGGTCTCGATCCGGGTTACCTGGAACTCGAACTGACCGAGAGCATCCTGCTGGAGCACACCGAGGAAAGCCTGGCGACGCTGCGCAAATTCCACGATCTGGGCATCCATCTCGCGCTGGACGATTTCGGAACCGGCTACTCCTCCTTGAGCTACCTGAAACGCTTCCCGATCGACTCGCTCAAAATCGACCGCTCGTTCGTCCGCGACATCACCACCAACCCCGATGACGCCACGATCGCCCGGACCGTGATCGCCATGGCCCACAGCCTGCGCATGATGGCGGTCGCCGAGGGCGTGGAGACACGGGAACAAATGGAATTCCTGCGCGCGCACGAATGCGACCAGATGCAGGGATATTATTTCAGCCGCCCGCTGACCGCCGAGGCCTTCGCACAACTGCTGTCAAGCAACCGGTGTCTGGGTGCTGAGTCCGGGAGTTGACCGCCTCCTGCGGCAAGACACCGTCACACTGAAATTCATTGGCGCTCATACTATCTGGTAGAAGCTCTTGTGCCACGAGGCTAAGCCGCTTTAACCCAGATAGTTCATTAGCTATTGAGACATTGCAGAATCAAAGAGTTGTAGGTCGGGTTTTAACCCGACATGTCGGGCTGAAGCCCGACCTACGCCCAAATGGATTATCTGGGTTTAAAGAATATCTGAATTTCGAGCAGACCTCATCGAGGACAAAACATGAAAAGCCTGACCCGGTTTGTGATTATCGCCGCTCTGCTGGCGTCCCTGCCCGCAGGGGCCGAGGTCGACGGCTACCAGTTGCTGCGCTTCCAGCAGGAAGCGGACGCCTTCAATGAGGAGCAACCCGATGCCAACCGCTATCGCGCCGGATTTTTCGGCGGCTATCTGTCGGGCATGCTCGACGCGCTGGAGGGACGCAGCGTGTGTTTCAGGGTTTGCCGCTGCGAACTTGACGCCAGGGTTGCCGGCTACCTGCGCGACCATCCGGACGAACTCGACAAGCCGGTGGCCGGCTGGCTGGTGAAACTGCTGGAAGACACTTATCCATGCCCGAAGTGATCCAGCGTTTCATGCTTCTGTCTCGGCCAGCATGGTGCTGGTGGCATGCGGGCGCTCGACCAAGCGTATTCAACTTGCAATGCGGCGGTGTCTTGCCAGATTCAGCGATAGCCGGTGTGGCAGGCGCAGCTATGGAAAAGGAATTGCTCGAAACTGCGCGCCGCTGCAACATCCTTCTGAACTGTCTCGGCATCATGCGCCGATGATACTTTTTCTACAGCTTCGTTGTCGTTGAACAACATTCTCATGTTCCAGCCACTGACCGGCATCTATGAACCATCTGCCATCCAGCAGCTTCCGGACGGGCGCTTCCTCGTCATCGAAGATGAAAAGCAACATCCGTTCAGCCTGGTCACGATCGGCCCCGATGAGAGCGTCAGCAGCACGCCGCTGAGGCCGGGGCTGCTGGAAGCCGGCGATGCTTTCTGGAAGCTGGATGATCTCGAAGGGGTCGCTCTCGACCGGTCGGGTCATATCTACGCCCTTACATCGCATTCGCGCGACGGCGACGGCGATGAGAAAAAATCCCGTGACAAGCTGGTCAGGTTCCGGATCAAGGGCGACCGTGTGGTCGAGCCAAAGGTGGTCAGAGGGCTGAAGCCCGCGTTGACGGCGGCGCATCCTGTGCTGGCCTCCGCAGCCGGGATACGGGATGTCAAGACCGGCGGCGGGCTCAATATCGAGGCACTGGAGATCAGCCCAGGTAATTCCCCAGGCCAGCAGCGTCTGCTGATCGGCTTTCGCAGTCCGTTGCTTGATGATCGTGCGATCATCGCCTGCGTCGAGAATCCCTCTGCAATCTTCGAAACAGCCGAACCACCCCGGATCTCGCCCGCCCTTGAAACGCTTCATCTCGGAGGAAACGGCATTCGCGGCATGTCCTGGATTCCCTCACTCGGCGGATATCTTGTCATCAGTGGTCCGGTCGCCCGCGAACATGTGCACTTCCAGCTCTGGTTCTGGAGCGGCCATTCAGGTGAACCGGCTCGCCGCGTCACCGCGCCCGGCCTGCAAGGCTTCGAGCACGCCGAAGGGGTCAGCCCCGCCGTGATCGATGGACAGCAACGAATCATGATCGTCAGCGATGACGGCAGCAGGAAAGAAAGACGCTTCGCGCGCTTTCTGCTGCTTGACCCCTTGCAACTGGTGATTGCGCCTTGATCCGGCGATAGGAAGCCGAAGACTCCGGGGATTTAGCAGCGTATTCTTTTGAACGCGCATGCTGTAAGCGTGCCATTAGCCGCCCTTGATGTGATGCATCCATTGGAATAGAATTTTGAATTAATAGAGGCGCCCTTCAATTCATTCAATTAAGAGGAGTGTGCAAAATGTCAACTTTTCGATCTGCAATACTGGTTCCCTTGTTTATGGCTGTTGCAACCACTACATTTGCAGCAGACTTTCCGCAAGCGCCTCCAAATCAAAAGGAAGCGGAAGCACAAGGGCTTCAACGTGTGAGCTTGGAAGAGCTTAAGAAATTCATCCCAGGAATCGTGGGCAACAAGGGATTTAGGGGGGAAAGCATAAGCTAACCTTTAAAGCCGATGGCTCAGTTGATAGAACGGGTTTCGGTGCCAAGGAACAAACGGGGAAATGGCATTTTGATGAAAAGAATAATGCCTACTGTGTTGCTTTCTACGAGAAGAAGGGTTATCAGGAGACTTGTTTCGCCGTATTCCGAGCACCGGATGGAACCCACTTTTTCGATTATGATATTGATAATGGTTTTTACGCACACGTATGGCGTCGCGCCAAAGGAGAATGATGCCTCACGCGGATTCAAAAGTGCATGGGCACGGGCAATGGTGGCAGCGATGAAAGCGGGAAATCTGACAGAGACATTTGCCGAAAACGATCAGCGCGCCAGGGTGGCCACTGTGGCGATAGAACCTGGACAGAATGCCACCGCTATGTTGGGACATTCCAGCCATGCGGTGACCAAACGACATTATCAGCGCGGCACACAGAAAGTTGAACCACTTAGGGGCGCCTCTATTAATTCAAAATCCTAAGCGAGACAAGGCGCGAAAGAAATTTTAGCGCGCCGCATATGTTTGATATGTAAGCGTTAAAATTTCTTGA
>JANLIB010000224.1 GCA_024653675.1 Gallionella sp.
CAAGGCGCGAAAGAAATTTTAGCGCGCCGCATATGTTTGATATGTAAGCGTTAAAATTTCTTGAGCAACGCCGTATCGCGACGGAGTTTGGATTAATAGGGGTGCCCACTAGGAATTACCCCCCGGATGCGGACATGACCCGTATCAGTTTGCCGGGCTTTTCGCGGATCTCGTGGCGTTCGGGTTTTAGTTCGATTGCGCCGCATATCGCATCTTCCAGCTCCGCGTCGCTGATGCCGCTGCGCAACAGCGGACGTATCTCGAATTTGTGCTCATGGCCAAGGCAAAGGAAAAGCGTTCCATTTACCGAAAGCCGCACCCGGTTGCAGGTAGCGCAAAAATGTCTGGAAATCGGGGTGATGAAACCGATGCTGAATTTTCCATCCGGCGAAGTCAGGTAACTTGCCGGGCCGCCTCCGGGAATAAGCCCATCCACCAATTGGTGGCGAATTTTCAATCGTTGACGTATCGGCTGCAAATCCACGAACCCGCTGTTTCTGCCGCTTTCTCCCATCGGCATGACTTCAATCAGGCGCAGGATGAAACCATGTTCCCGGCAAAACGCCACCATGCCGTCGATCTCATCTTCATTCACGCCGGACATCACCACCATGTTGATCTTGATCAGGCTGAATCCCTGCTGTTTGGCAGCCAGCAAGCCTTCCAGAATGGATGGCAGCACATCCCGGCGGGTGATTTTGCTCATACGCTCGGCACAGAGCGAGTCGAGGCTGACATTCAAGCGGTTGACCCCCGCCGTTTTCAGGGCAGCAGCGTGACGCGCCAACTGTGTGGCATTGGTGCTCAACGAGAGATCTTTCATGCCATCAAGCCGGCTGAGTCGTGCAGACAGGCCGGCAAGGTTACGGCGTAGCAGAGGTTCGCCGCCGGTGATGCGGATTCTGGATGTTCCCAACCGGACGAATGCGCTCACGACCCGCTCGATCTCGTCGAAGGACAGCCAGTCTTCCGGTTCCTCGTAGCCTCGAAAGTCCCGGGGCATACAGTAAGCGCAGCGTAGATCACAACGGTCTGTGACCGAAAGCCGTAAATATTCAATCGCGCGTCCAAAACGATCTTGCATAGCTAACCCGTTAATCTAAAGGGTATCTCTAAAAATCCTCTAAAGCCGCGCTGGTAGCGTTGAAAACAGGCTCAAAAATACTCATTTATTTTACCACCACATCGTCTCAATTTCAGAAAATGTAGCGCGAGATGTTTATTTTTCTTGCACTAATCATCCAGGTAAACCGATTCACCCTCAGTAATCCCACTCTCCCAGTCAGTGGCAATTCTTTCTTCATCCTGCGCCCAGACCGCAATTCTTTCCGGCCAAACCGTGTGACCCAGAAAATGTGATGCCAGCAGTTCTCTGGTGAATTGGCCGAGCGGCACACCGGCGCGGTTAGCCAGCAAATCAAGGTCGTCTTTAATCTTTTGTGGAATTTTTATTTTTGTAGCCGCAATGTTTTTGCCCAGACCTGGGATGCGGTCAACTCTTGGGGCACAGGAAAACCTTATCCCAGAATCCGGCTCTGGCGGTGGGACGTAATAAAGGCCGGTTCTCTCCGCCTTCATACGCAGCAATTCATGCGCACCGTATAAATACACCACGAAAAATTCACGCAGATATTTCGCGCCGGTCACTTCCATTACCGCTAACGATTCATACATCGCAGTCTTGAGCGGCACGGGCAGCCAGAGCCGCAATACCGCGTCATTGACAGCCAGATCGTAAATGCGGCGATCTCCCTCGTAGAGCTTATTCAGCTTGGCTGGAGGCTCACCGCTTTTTGATTTGCCACTTGCCGACCTGCTGCCTTCCCCACCGAACCATTTCAATAACGTGCCGAGCATAAAAATTCCCCTATTTATCTGCTAGCCGCCTGATGGCTGCCGGAACGAAAATCACTCACCGCATTTTACGGCTTAACCGTGCAGTTTCAACAAGGAAGTTCAGCAATGTCTTGCAAGAGTGCATTTTTAACACGCCGAATTGGTGGTTGCCCGACGAACACCATAGCGATGGTACTGATGGGCTGGGCACTGTTACTGGCTCAACCCGCCAATGCAGACTTCACCGGCAAAGTGGTCAAGGTCACTGACGGCGACACCATCACGGTGCTGCGTGACAGCGAACAGATAAAGATACGCCTGGCCGGTATCGACGCACCTGAGAAGGCTCAACCATTCGGCAACGTCGCCAAGCAGAACATGTCCGAAATGCTTTTCGGCAAAGAAGTGCGCGTAGTCGAACAAGGGCGCGACAGGTACGGGCGCACCATCGGCAGGGTTTATCAGGGTGATGTCGACGTGAGTGCCGAGCAGATTAAACAAGGCATGGCGTGGGTGTATCGGAAATACACCAAAGAAGCTGTACTCTACCAATTAGAAGATGAAGCAAAACAGCATCGGCTTGGACTATGGGCTGATGCTGAACCGACACCACCGTGGGCGTGGAGAAAGAAAACGTGATGAATTACAACGGGCACTTGCCGCAAACAATCGAACAAGCGGTCGGCGTTCTACTCGAACAATTACCAGAGAGTACAAAGAACAATATCGCCTCCATGTCGCGGGATGACCTGATCAACTTGCACTTTGGCCTCGGCACGTCGATTCGCAACGACTTCGGTTTATGGGGAGGGAATACTGCCTTGCTGGAAAACACCGGCAAAAGCCATCCCGATGATGCCGCCATGGTTATCATAGAGGCACTTTGGCATCGGTTGGGTAATGCGTAGTTGGGTTGCTTAGGAGCGATTATGGAAAATCCACCAGAACGAACAAAAGGCGACACGCTTCACGCAGTCGTAAAGAGCATTGTGAGTGTCGTTCCAACTGCTGGTGGTCCGCTATCGGTAATGCTTGAGACACTGTTCGCCCCACCTCTCGAACGTCGGCGTGAGAAGTGGTTTAAGCAACTGGGCGAAGTCGTGTCTCATCTGGAGCAGTGCGTTGCTGACCTAACCCCTGAGAAACTTTCGCAAAACGAGATTTTCGTTACCGTCGCCCTTCAAGCGACGCAAATCGCTCTCCGCAATCATCACGAAGAAAAGTTGAGTGCGTTGAGAGGCGCAGTTTTCCATTCTGCACTGCCAAATGGGCCAGACGAGCAGTTGCAACTTATGTTCCTGCAATTCGTTGACGAACTAACGCCAACCCATTTGACCATGCTCGCGCTATTCAATGGCCCCGTCCAGTGGATGCAGCTACATCAAGTTCAATATCCTAGCTGGCGCGCGGGTGGCGTATCCACCGTTGTTGAACACTGCTTCCCCGCTCTTCGAGGTAAACGGGAAATATACGAGCAGGTCGTCCGCGATCTACAGTCACAAGGACTTATTCACCAAGGCCAGTTCCTCAACATCATGATGACTGGTAACGGAATGGTGGAATCACGCACCACCGATATTGGCCAGACATTTATCGCCTATGTGTCTGAGCCAGCGTAGGGCGCAATCGTTATTGCGCCGAATGAAAACATCCGGTGCAATGTGCTTTCAGATTATCTGGAATAAAATGTTCCGCAACTAATCGAGAGCGCAGCTTTTCAAGAGTTGGTGAATCATGACGTTAATAGAAAACTTTACCACCGCCGATACCAATTCAATTATGCTGCTGCACGATGAAAAAGATATGATGCGTTAAATCACAAAGGAACCGAAGATGCGCGAGAGCAAAGAAGAAAAATCAGACTGGCCAGCGACACTCTTACTTTTGGTTGGCATTCCAATCGCTTTTACATATGGCGGCGTATGGGTTGGCCTATTTGTACTTGTCGTTGGGGTTGTGGCACTGGGTTGGAATAAGCGGCATGATGGGCCGTTCCCCACTAACAAGGATGAGTGAGGAATTGCCGTGGTCAACAAACAGTCAAATGCAATCCGGATACATCCTGTCGGCACAAGGATCACAGATACTAAGAAAGCGAAAATGCTTGCTGCGTCGGCTCCCAACGCTTTTCGTAAGGCTCAAGATGTTCTGACTGCGACTGACAAATACGTCAACAAATCTGGTTTATTCTCGACTGAGAAGTCGCGAATACAAAAACTTCAATCCGAGTGCTACGAATTAGCGCGAGCGCTAAAGAACGACGGATTTATGTCGGATGAAATGATTCAAAATGGCAAAGCATTTGTCATTGTGGAATTCTTTTCCTTGTTCTCGGATGCATATCCAAACTGGCAAAAGGAATACGAAGCTCTGGAACGTTTTGTTAAGTCGGACTCGTACTTACGCGAGGCTGGTCGGTGAGCCAGCGTAGGGCGCAATCGTTATTGCGCCGAATGAAAACATCCGGTGCAATGCGCTTCGCTTATTGGCACCCAACATTACGCCTTTGCCAGCGGCTTACTTGAATACTGCGTTGCAGGGGACGCTGCTAGGACAATAGACTGATGAAGAAGCCGCATACAGACAATCGAGGTGAAAAGAGTCCGATTGACCGACTACGCGAAGGTGCGGGTTCAATGAATCTCAACACTCCGGACGATACCAGCGAAATAACGGGGATGTTCGGGGTAGGTGATGCACTATTGGTCGTAAAACGCCTCGGCATCTATGAGATTAAACTAGCCGATCAAATCGATCCCGAACGCACCAATCTAAACACACCAAATACAGTTCAACGACTATCACCATTTGGGTCCGACGCACCTTTTGTGGGTAAGATATTGCTCACTGCCCACGGTTTTCTTAGCAAAGGTCATCTGCTTTCTGATCTCGACCCCGTTGCGGCCATGATTCATGTATTGGAGATCACCAAGAACATCGCTGAAATGCACGTATTGACGGAGAGATGTACCGAGGACCAAAAGAAGGCTGTTGCCGGACTTGAGAGAAAAATAGGGGAAGATCGTTCCTTCATTTTGCCCTCACTAGTGAACGTTGACATCAGATGCCGAGAGTTCGTTCAGAAATCTGATCACGCACTTCGAGAGCTTTTCAATCTTGTGAAGCTCTTTTACTCAGATGCTGGGAAAGGAGGGTGGGAGCGACTTAAGGAAAAGATCGACAAAGAGGTCGATAGGATCGACAACTTTGATGAGTTCCTTAGCGGGTCACTACCGTTTCTACAGCAGATTCGAAACGCTCGAAACGCTGTAGAACACCCGAGAGCTGATCAGAAATTGGTCACGAAAGACTTTGCGGTAGATGCTCAGAATCAACTGATACCTCCGACAATTGAGCTTATTCACCCAAAGACTCCGTTGAGCAGTACCTCTGCTGTCGAGTTCATGGAGTTCGTGTCAAAAAACATCACAGATATCGTCGAGCTAATGATTGTGTTTCTCTCTGCTCGCCATGTTAAGTCTGTTTCAGGGAGTCCGGTGCAAATTATTGAGATTCCGATTGAGCGAAGATCCAATCAGTACGTCAGGTATGGATATGGAATTTGTATTGGTAACGAACTTGTACCTTTCTCCTAGAAACGCCCTAACTAAGAGGCCAAAGGGGGTCACATTAAATGCCCTATCCTAAATTCGCGAAGTAATCCACAACGGCAGCAAGCCGCCGAAGCTGGGAACGTACCCCCCGCCGCTGCCCTATTTGGTTGTGAAACACCATAACAACAGCACCTGATTACCCGTTATGAAAGACCTTTTTATCTACCTGTTTTTCGCTGGCATTGCGTGGCTGGTGTGGCGGGCGTTTACAAAAAAACCTACGCCTTCGGCACCGGGTAGTGAACCGCCGTCAAAGGAAGATAAGGAAGCTCGCCATCTGAGCAACACGCTGCAATTTGCCAAAGATCAACACAGGGTTTTGAGCAAGAAGCAACGCGAGCAGGATGCTTGGCAACGGCAGTTTGGGGCAGCCCAAGCGGCTGAGCTTGACCAACTCAGCGGTGTGGAATTTGAAGAATTCCTCGCCGGATTGTTCCGCGCCCAAGGCTATGCAGCCGAACTTACTCCCACCTCTGGGGATTACGGTGCAGACCTGATCTTGAGCAAAGACGGACAACGCATCGCGGTACAAGGCAAACGCTATATGGGCAGCGTCGGTGTGGCAGCGGTGCAAGAAGCGCTTTCCGGCATGGCCTATTACCAGTGCCATGCCGCTTGGGTGATTACCACCGGCGCATTCACACCCAACGCGCTAGAGCTGGCGGAAAAATCCGGCGTGAAAATGATAAGCCGCAGCGAAATCGGCAACCTCATGGCACAGCACAAGGCGAAAACCAACAATGGATGAGCGCGAGAATCTGCCTGCCAAGTTGGCAGCGCAAGAATTGACTGCTTCGACTGAAAAACGCGGTAGCCTTGTTGCGCGAGGCATGGCTGCGCTTCTTGTTAATACGCAACATGCACTGACTAAAAACAACGATGCGCTTTACCGTCAAGCCCGTGAGGTTTATAACCGGCTAACTGACGATGGGCTCGGCTCGTGGTTTGGATATAAGGAACGAGAGCTGCCATTGACTGAGACATTCAACTTGTTTCAGAAACTTGCCGCAGAAGGTTATGGCAAAGCCTACTACCCGCTATCAACTCTTTACGGAGGCGAACAATCAATCAATGGTGATCCGGTACAGGCCGAGCGATTCCGCAAGCTCGCTTTCGATTGGCTCTTTGCCAACCAGTTGCAGAATGACCCGGAAATTTGGAATGACTTGGGTAAGCTTTATCTTTATCTGGCAAGTGATAGTAATTATTATGGAAATGAAGATATTGCACTCCTCTGGCTTCTTAAGGCAGCAAATATGGGGGATGCCAGTGCCATGTGGCACATTTCTCGTATGTACGAATTCGGTTGTCGTGTATCTTTGCCTGACGGAACAGATTCTCTCATTTGGAAAATCAAGGCTGCCGAAGCTGGACATGAAGAGGCGCAGCGTAGGCTTGAAATGCAACATGAGCATGGTGACTTAGAAGAAAAGATTGACGATGAGCAGGTATTCAACTGGTATGTGTGGTCAGCGGAACACGGTCATGTATGGGCGCAATTATTTTTAGGGGATGCCTACCTTGACGGTGACAAATTAGGTCAAGACGATAAGCAATCAATGTATTGGTATCGAAAAGCTGCTGAACAAGGGCATAGATTGGCACAAGACGCATTGAAAAATAATGCCCTAGACAAACTGAGTAAGCTGCCGCCGGAATCGCGGGAGAAGGTAATCAAGCTGGCGGCAAAGAAACTGGCACTAAAAGCGATGCGCAAGCGTTATCCCGCACCGAGCAAACCACAGACAAAGTAGCGGCACAGAAATAATCATGTCGTAACATCAGCGCACTGAAAATTAGTCTTTGATTGGAAAAAATCATGCTCCCAGAAGAACAAGAACTCACCCGCCTGGAAGCCGAACAAGCCACGCTTGAAGAACAAGTCACCACGGCTGAATTGGCGCTGGAAACCAGCAAAACCGAGACTGCGCAATTTCAGCATCGCTACCATCAAACCGTGGGGCGGCTGTATGCGCAGTTGGATGAAATGGACGCGCTGATTGCCAAGGTGCAGGCGGGACTCTCCCCCGACGATGCTGCCGCACAAGCTCATGCACAGGCAGCAGAACAACAGGCGAAAGCCTCCGCTGAAGAAGCAGGGTTGATCGAGGCGCAGCCTGCCCCACCGCCGGTGATTACGCCGGAACTCAAGCTCGCTTTCAAGAAAGCCGCCATGCTTATGCATCCCGACCGCGCTACCACAGAGCCTGAGCGTCTGCGCCGCACTGCGCTGATGGCGCAAGTGAATCTCGCGTATGAGCGCGGCGATCAACAGGCCATTGAAAAATTGGTCGCAGAATACGGCCAAGACCCCGAGGCAATCACGGGTGGCGATGTCGCCTCGCACCTCGTGAAAGTCATCCGCCGCATCGCACAACTACGCCGCCGCCTGAGCGAAATACAACTGCAAATGGACGCGATACAACAGACAGAGATTTTTCATCTAAAGCAAACCATCGAAGAAACCGAAGCCATGGGCGGCGACCCGCTGGGCGACTTGGCAAAGCAACTGATGCAGCAATTATCTGAGCGAAAAATTCAATTGGAAATTGCACGTCAAGAAACTGGAGAAAAAGTATGAACACGTTTGAGCGTGCATGGAATACAGTGAAAAACAAGGATTTTATATTTGAAAGCCTTATATAAACTCCGCTTTTTCGCCTTACCAACATCGACTTGATTGAATTCTTAGAGGTTACCCCCTAAAGTTGCACTTCACGTTTGTATCCGCCAAATCGCTACACTTTGCGCTTGGTGGTTTTCTTTGTTGCTGCTTTTTTGGCGGCTGGTTTCGTCGCTTTTGCAGCAGCGGCCTTTTGGGGAGCAGGCTTGGCCTTGGCCGATTTTGCCGCTGTCTTTGCTTTGGTGGTTTTGGCCGCTGGCTTCTTAGCCTTTCCGCCACCCTTCGCAGCTTTGGCTGAGATCAATTCCAGCGCTTCTTCCAGCGTGATTGCATCCGGTGAGACATCCTTGGGTAGCGTGGCGTTGATCTTGCCGTGGCGGGCATAGGGTCCGTAGCGTCCGCTACAAATCTCCACGCTGGCCTTGTCGTCGGGATGATCGCCCAGCACTCGCAACACGGTAGCTCCTTCCCTTGCTTGCGCCAGCAACTCCACGGCGCGATCCAGGCTGATGTCGAAGATGCTGTCGGAGCGCGGGATGGATTTGAATTTGCCGTCGTGCCCGATGTAGGGGCCGAAGCGTCCGATATTGACGATGACTTTTTTGCCGGATGCCGGGTGCAAGCCAAGTTCGCGCGGCAGTGACAGCAGCTTGAGCGCACCAGCCAGATCGGCCTGCTCGAGCGGCATCTCTTTCGGCCAGGAAACACGCTTCGGCTTGACCTTGGATTCTTTATCGGCTTCACCCAATTGCACATAGTGGCCATAAGGCCCGCGCAGCAGCAACACCGGCAACCGGGTTTCGGGATGGGCGCCGAGCTCTATCCTGGCGGAGGCATCGTCCTGCGACTCTCCACTCAGGCTGCGTTTGTATTTGCACTCCGGGTAGTTGGTGCAACTGATGAAACTGCCGTAACGGCTGAGTTTTTTTGCGAGCGGTTTGCCGCATTCCGGGCAAGCCTCATCTATCAGTTCTACCGGGCGGTCGATGTCGGCCTTTTCTTTGATGAGAATCGAAAAGCCTTTCCAGAATTCTTCCAGTACGCCGATCCAGTCGCGCTTGCCTTCGGAAACTTCGTCCAGTTCATCTTCGAGATGGGCGGTGAAACCGTAATCAACATAGCGGGTGAAATGATCGGTGAGGAAGCGCGTTACGACACGCCCGACATCGGTGGGCATGAAGCGCTTTTTGTCCAGAATGGCGTATTCGCGCGCTTGCAGCGTGGAGATGATGGTTGCGTAAGTGGAAGGGCGGCCGATGCCGTGCTCTTCCAGAGACTTGACCAGGCTGGCTTCGGAGTAGCGCGGCGGCGGCTGGGTGAAGTGCTGTTCGCCATAGAGTTTGTCGATCGGCAACACATCGCCTTCGGCCAGCGGCGGCAGTTTCCCGCCTTCTTCTTCGGTCGCATCGTCCACGTCCTCCATGTACACGCCGATGAAGCCGGGGAACACCAATACCTGGCCGTTGGCGCGGAACAGCGTGTTGTCTCCGCCCAGGCGGATATCCACGCTGACGGTGTCGAAACGCGCCGGCGACATCTGGCACGCCAGCGTGCGTTTCCAGATCATCTCGTAGAGGCGCGCCTGATCGGCGGTCAGGTGACTGCGGATGCTGTCCGGCGTGCGCGCTATCGAGGTCGGGCGGATCGCTTCGTGCGACTCCTGCGCGTTCTTGGTTTTGCTCTTGTAGGCTGGCTGGGCGCTGGGCAAATACTCGCCGGAGAAATTACTTTTGATGTAATCGCGGATCTCCTGCACTGCTTCCTTCGCCAGCGAAACCGAGTCGGTGCGCATGTAGGAGATCAGGCCGACCGTCTGCCCGCCGATGTCCACACCCTCATACAGCGATTGCGCGGTGCGCATCGTGCGATCGGCGGTCATGCCCAGCTTGCGCACGGCCTCCTGCTGCAACGTGGAAGTGGTAAACGGGGCGGCGGCATAACGCTGCTTGGCTTTCTTTTCGACGCGCACCACCTTGGGAGGCAGCTTGGCATCGTTTAGTTTGGCATGGATCGCATCGTATTCGGCCTGGCTGGCGATGCTGAGTTGCTCCAGTTTCTTGCCCTGATACTGGAACAGCTTGGCGGTGAACGGCTGGTGATCCTTGTGGCTGTCCAGATGCACGGTCCAGTATTCCTGGCTCTTGAACGCCTCGATCTCCAGTTCGCGTTCGACGATCATGCGCAATGCGGGGCTTTGCACGCGCCCCGCCGATAAGCCCGTGCGTATCTTGCGCCACAGCAGCGGCGACAGATTGAAGCCGACCAGATAATCCAGCGCGCGGCGCGCCTGTTGCGCATTCACCAGCGGCATGGATATTTCGCGAGGGTGAGCGACCGCTTCGCGCACTGCCGATTGGGTGATCTCGTAGAACACTACGCGCTGCATGTCCTTGCCCTTCATGCCGCGCTTGGCCTTGAGCAATTCGGAAATATGCCATGCGATCGCTTCCCCTTCGCGGTCCGGGTCGGGCGCCAGATAGATATGCTCGGCAGCGGAGGCCGCCTTGGCGATCGCGTCCATGTGCTTGCTGTTGCGCGCGATGGTCTCGTATTTCATCGCGAATCCGTTGTCGGGATCCACTGCGCCGGTCTTGGGGACCAGGTCGCGCACGTGCCCGTACGATGCGAGTATCTCGAAATCCTTGCCCAGATATTTTTGCAGTGTTTTGGCCTTGGCCGGAGATTCGACGATCAGGAGATTGGTTGCCATGCGTATGGGTTATGGTTCAATGCAGTTGTGCGGAATGAAGCGGGGTGAGGAGTTCTTCGATCAACAGCGGATCAAGGTCCTGATGGCGATTCCACAATACCATCAGCATGATCAGCTTGAGTTTGTCCAGCGCGAGGTTGTCATGCTGCAGCGCGACTGCGCGGTCTATGATCATCTCGCGCTCGACGGCTGTGATCAGGTGTTGCTGTTCGCTGAACAGCAGAAATTGTCGCGCTTCATAACTGATGCGTTGCTGCTCCAGTCCGGCAAAATGCCGCTGTCCGGCGTGTTCGAGGCTGGCCGGGTAGCTGTCAGGATCCTGCTGTTGCAGCTCGGACAGCCAGGTCAATGCCTCGCTGATGTCTTCGTCCTCGAAACCGGCGGCGGAAAGCTTGCGCTCCAGTTTGTCAGGCTCCGGATAGCTGCCCGCGTCGAAGTAACTTTCAAACAGGTACATCAATATTTCGAACATGATTTGCGTGGTTTTATTGAATTCGTTGATATAGTCCGCCAGGCAGCGTGCAGATGCGCCCTTCCAGTTCGAGCGTCAACAGCATGGCGGATAGCTCGGCTATCGTCAAGCCGCAACGCGCACCGAGCGTGTTCACATCCACCGGATCGAAGCCGAGATGCTCAAGCAGCGCAAAGCCCGGAGCTTGCATGTCCGTGGCCTGCGCAGCCGTGTTGCGCGCGGGCGCGCCCGGCAGAACCCTCAACTCCTCCAGAATATCCTGCGCGGTCTCAACCAGTTTCGCGCCTTGCTTGAGCAGTGCGTGGCAGCCCTTGCTTTGCGGTGAGTGTATCGAGCCGGGGATGGCGAACACGTCCCTGCCCTGATCCAGCGCCATCCGCGCAGTGATCAGCGAGCCGCTTTGCAATCCGGCCTCCACTACCAGGCAGCCTGCGCTCATGCCGCTGATGAGCCGATTGCGGCGCGGGAAGTTGGCGGCCAGCGGCGGAGTGCCGAGCGGAAATTCCGAGACCAGCGCGCCTTGCTGCGCGAGCGCATGGGCGAGATCGCGATTTGCAGCAGGATAGACCTTGTCCAGCCCGGTGCCGACTATCGCGACACTGCTGCCCTGGCTGTTCAATGCGCCGCGATGCGCGGCGGCATCGATGCCGTGGGCCAGGCCGCTGATGATGCACAGTCCTGCATCGCTCAGCGATCTGGAGAACGCCTCGGCGTTGTTGATGCCTTGCGGCGTGGCATTGCGGCTGCCTACGATGGCCAGCGATGCCCGATTGAGCAAATCGAGACGCCCTTTCACATACAGCAACAGAGGCGGATCGGGAATATTCAGCAACGCCTGCGGATAGTCGCTGTCGGCGAGGGTGACGATGTGGTTGTTGCTGTTCTCCAGCCACGCCATGGCAGTCGCAATGGCATCGTCAGCGATGCCTTTGCTGATCTCGGCGGCGACATCGGCTTTGACGACAGATTTGAGCGAGCTGATGGATGCTGCAAATACCGCATCGGGCGAACCGAATTCCTTTAACAGGCGGCGTGCGCTCTCGCCGCCCAAGCCGCGCGTCAGGCTGAGCGCCAGCCATGCCTTGAGCGAAACATCGACCGCCATGCCTGGTCAGGGGGTTTGTGCGCGATCGAGCAACTGAACAGGCATGGTGGCCTGCATCACCAGCGCGTATGACACCTTGTTGAATACGCGGAATACAAACACCAGTCCGAAGCGCTCGTCAGGCAGCGTGTATTTTTCGCCTGCGGCCTTTATGGTTTCACCCTGGTGGTACAGTGCCAGCACATGACCGACTTCTAGCCCGTCGCGTGCCCCCTTATTCAGGGTGATGGCGGCATTTTGTCCGGCCTGCGAAACGCCGCCATAAACAGAAATCACGCGCGCGGCAATGTCATTTTCGGGAGCGCGCGGCAAGTAGGTTCCTATGGGCTCGCCGGAGGGTGAGATCAGGCGATCACCACCGTATGTTTCTTCAACCGATTGCATGATCTTGATTGTGCTTACATCCGCAAATTTCGTCACTTCGGCGTTGCCCAGATAGACGGCTTCCATACCCAGGAATTCGCCGGAATCGGGATCGACAAAATTTTTCCCCGGGCGATATATCTGCCACTTGTCGCCTTTGTCCGCGGTCAGGCCGGTGGCGAAACCGGTATCGCCGCTGCCAAGTATGACGCGCCCTTCGCGAGCGCCAACCAGCATCGGTGAATCTTCCAGTTCACCCTCTTCAATGACCAGAGGACGGCTCAGGAACGGTGCGAGGATTTTTGCGGGAATGCTGGGGATGATATCGTGGATGCTTTGGCTTTCGCGCACTTTGGGAGAAAGCCTGATGACGTCGCTCATGCCCGTGCCGGCTGCGCCGCCAGCTCCTCTTGCAGCTTTTCTTGAACCAGCTTCTCTTGAACCGCCGCGGTCGCCCGCGCCGCCTTCACCGATACGCAACGTGCCGCTGGTGCGATCGAGAAAAATCACATCACCCGGGTAGATCCAGTGCGGGTCTTTGATGGTGTCTTTGTTCAATCCCCAGATATAAGGCCATTTCCAGGGGTCGTTGAAGAATTTGCCAGAGATATCCCACAAAGTATCTCCCTTGACGACGATGTGCCGGTCCGGCGCATCTATACGAATTTCTGGACGAATTTCTGGACGAATTTCCGTGCGAGTATCCAGACGAATCTCCGAGCGGTTGCCGGGCTGGGCTGCCAAGGCCCCGGGCTCTGCCACAAAGGCCAGTGCGGACAGCAATATGTAAATCAGCGATATAATCTTGCGCATGGAAACTCCCGCAGGGCCAACATTAAAGGGCACGCAAAGTTGCTGCGTTGCGTTAAATTCTGCATCCAGTCCACTAAATTAGCAAGCATTTATAGGCCACCCATGGCAATACTGAAAATTTTGCAATATCCGGATGAACGCCTGCACAAGGTCGCGAAGAAGGTTTTGCAGGTCGATGAAACTACCCGCAAGCTGGTGCGCAACATGGCAGAGACCATGTATGCCGCTCCCGGAGTGGGCTTGGCTGCGACACAGGTGGATGTGCACGAGCAGATCATCATAGTGGATGTTTCCGAGACGCATGATCAACTGAAAGTGCTCATCAATCCGGAAATCATCGCCAGCAGCGGTGACAGCGATTGCGAGGAGGGCTGCCTTTCTGTGCCGGGTATTTTTGAAACGGTACGGCGTGCCGCGAGGATATCGGTGCGCGCGCTCGACGAAAATGGCAAAATCTTTACGCTGGATGCCGAAGGTTTGCTCGCGGTCTGCGTCCAGCATGAAATAGATCACTTGCGAGGCAAGGTGTTTGTCGAATATCTCTCGCAGCTCAAACAGGCCCGGATTCGCGCCAAACTGAAAAAACGCCTGCGCGAAACCATGTAACTGATGTTGCATGCATAATGAAAAGGCGGGGTCCACGAAAGACACGAAAAGCACGAACAAGGCTGCATACGCATTTCGTGTTTTTCGTGGACAATGTCTGACTTCAATTAAATTAATATGAAAATAATTTTTGCCGGTACGCCGCAGTTCGCGGCCAGCGCACTGGCTGCGCTGCACAGGGAACACCAGGTCGTCGCGGTGCTGACCCAGCCGGATCGTCCCGCCGGAAGGGGCATGCAGCTTGCCGCCAGCGCAGTGAAGCAACTCGCGCTGCAATACAGGCTGCCGGTTTTGCAGCCCGCCACTTTGAAGACCGCCGAGGTGCAAGGGGAGATCGCCGCGCTGGATGCCGATGCGATGGTGGTGGCCGCTTACGGGTTGATCCTGCCGAAAGCGGTGCTGCAAACGCCGCGCTACGGCTGTTTGAACATCCATGCATCTCTGCTGCCGCGCTGGCGCGGCGCGGCTCCGATCCAGCGGGCCATCCAAGCCGGGGATGCCGAGACCGGCATCACCATCATGCAGATGGACGAGGGGCTGGATACCGGTGACATGCTGTTGCGGCACGGTTGCCCGATTGCGGAAAGCGATACTGCGCAAACTTTGCACGACAAGCTGGCGGAGATCGGGGCAGCCAGTATCCTGGAAGTGTTGCGACTGTTGCAGGAGCATCGCTTGATCCCGGTCAAACAGGATGATGCGGCGGCGACTTATGCCGCCAAGCTGCTCAAGAGCGAAGCGCGGATAGACTGGCGGCAGGATGCGCGACAAATCGAGCGCGCGGTGCGCGCCTTCAACCCCTTCCCGGTATGCCATGCCAATTTCAATGGTGCGGCGATAAAGATCTGGCAGACAGGATTATATAAAGACAAACACGGCAAACCGGGTGAAGTGATCGCCGTGGACCAGCGTGGCATCACGGTGGCGTGCGGCTCGGATGCGTTGCGACTGGAGGTGTTGCAACGGCCCGGCGGCAAGGCACAGCCTGTTGCGCAATTTTTGCAGGCCACGCCGATCAATGCCGGCGATAGTTTCTCTTGGTAGGGGCGTGATTTATCACGCCCTGATCTATTTATGATTCAGAAAAAGGGCGTGATAAATCACGCCCCTACAATGGGAAATGGAATTATTAGAGGGTGCCTCTATTAATTCAAAATCCTAAGCGAGACAAGGCGCGAAAGAAATTTTAGCGCGCCGCATATGTTTGATATGTAAGCGTTAAAATTTCTTGA
>JANLIB010000228.1 GCA_024653675.1 Gallionella sp.
ATTCCAGATAAAAAGTGCATTTGTAGGGCGGGCTACGCCCGCCATGGCGGGTGGAACCCGCCCTACGCAAAAAGCACTTCTAAATTAGAAATGGAATTAGTCTGCGAAGCCTGCATTTGGCGAGTGATCTCGTTTTTCGCCAAGCTCATTTTTTCCATCCATCCTGCTGCATTCGCACAACCCATTCGCACACCCATTCGCACAACCCATTGCGTGAGTCGATAAAAGCCGTTATATTTCTGCCCATGCACTTCTCTACCCACATAGCAAGACTTCACTCCACGTCCAGCCTGCTGGCTGCGCTGCTGCTGCGCAGCGCGCGCTAAACATTACCCCTCTCAGCTTGACACAAGCGCGGCTACCGTAACGGTTCTGCAGGTTAAACCTATTTTCATTGGAGTTCAGCATGCCAGATAACATGACAAATAACATGCCAAAAAAAATAACAGACAAATTGATTATTTTTGACACGACCTTGCGCGATGGCGAGCAGAGCCCGGGTGCGGCGATGACTAAAGACAAGAAGATCCGGATCGCCCGTCAACTGGAAAAGCTGGGAGTGGACATCATCGAGGCCGGCTTTGCCGCCGCCAGTCCGGGTGATTTTGAGGCAGTCAGTGCGGTGGCGGAAACAATCAAGGGCTCAACCGTGTGTTCCCTGGCGCGCGCGACCGAGAATGACGTGCGCCGCGCCGGCGAGGCCATCAGGCCGGCCAGGTCGGGCCGCATCCATACGTTTATCGCCACCAGCCCCATACACATGCAGCACAAGCTGCGCATGACTCCCGATCAGGTGGTCGAGCGCGCGGTGAAAGCCGTGAAGTGGGCGCGTGAATATACCGATGACGTGGAATTTTCCGCCGAGGATGCGGTGCGCTCGGATATGGATTTTCTGGTGCGCGTATTCGATGCGGTGATCCGAGCCGGAGCCAGGACGCTGAATGTGCCGGACACGGTGGGTTATTCCGTTCCCGCCGCATGGGGCGAGCGCATCAGGCAGTTGATCGAAAGAGTGCCGGATTCAGACAAGGTGGTCTGGTCCACGCATTGTCACAACGATCTGGGTCTTGCGGTGGCGAATTCTTTGGCTGCCGTGTTGAATGGAGCGCGCCAGGTGGAATGCACCATCAATGGACTTGGCGAGCGTGCCGGCAATGCCTCGCTGGAGGAGGTCGTAATGGCGGTGAAGACCCGGCGCGATATTTTCAATCTTGATACGCGCATCGACACCACCCAGATTGTGCCGACCTCAAAACTGGTTTCCAGCATCACCGGTTATCCGGTTCAACCCAACAAGGCGATAGTCGGCGCGAATGCGTTTGCGCACGAGTCGGGCATACATCAGGACGGCGTGCTCAAACATCGCGAGACTTATGAAATCATGCGCGCCGAGGATGTGGGCTGGAATGCAAACAGGCTGAGCCTGGGGAAGCTTTCCGGGCGCAATGCTTTGCGCCAGCGCTTTGCCGCGCTGAACATCGAGTTCGCCTCGGAGGAACTCTTCAATGCCGCGTTCGAGCGCTTCAAGGAATTGGCGGATCGCAAGCACGAAATTTTCGATGAAGACTTGCAAGCTCTGGTCAGCGATGAAGCGGTGACGCAAGTCAGTGAGCATTACCGCCTGGTGGCCATGGGCGCGCATTCCGAAACCGGCGTGTTGCCGGTGGCGCGCGTGGTGATGAGCATCGACGGCGCGGAACGTCAAGCCGATGCGCAAGGAGGCGGTCCGGTGGATGCCACCTTCAAGGCGATAGAGCAGATCGTCAACAGCGGCACCGAGTTGCAGTTGTTTTCGGTGAACAACATCACCAGCGGCACCGATGCGCAGGGCGAGGTGACGGTGCGGCTGTCCAAAGGCGGGCGCATCGTGAACGGCCAGGGCGCGGATACCGACATCGTGGTGGCTTCCGCCAAGGCCTATCTCAACGCGCTGAATAAATTGCACAGCAAACAGGAACGCGCGCATCCCCAACTGTAGGGCGCCGCACGCTATATCGGCCGGATGAACGGCACGCCCGCATGTGCCGTTCGTGTCCGACAGGCGGTTGGACACGGCGGCAATAATTGCGTTAAGCTGATTCCGGTTCGGCTTTTAGTACGTTGTAAATTTACCGCAAACCACAGAAAGGCTATCCATCATGAAAAAAAGCTTGTCGTTGTTATGTGTGCTGGGCTGTTTCGCGCAACCCGTCTGGGCGGCTGAAATCAATACACTGGACGCTCTGGTTCAGCCGGAGTTCAAATTATTCTCCGAAGATATGGGTGCAGCGCTGAGCTACAAGGCCGTCATACCGGCAGAACCGCTGGGTATAACCGGGTTTGACCTGGGACTGGAAGTGACCTCGACGGAAATGAAGAGCTCGGCTCTCTGGAGCAAAGCCACAGGCGGCGGCAGCGCGCTGAGTTCTTTGATCGTGCCGAAACTGCATGTCCACAAGGGGCTGCCTCTCAATATCGACGTGGGCGCTTTTTACTCCGCTGTGCCAACCACTAATATCAAGCTGTATGGCGGAGAATTGCGCTATGCAATACTTGAAGGCGGTGTTGCCCTGCCCGCAGTCGCGATTCGCGGGTCGGTGTCTAAACTGACCGGAGTGGATCAGCTCTCATTCGGCGCCAAGGGACTGGATATTTCCATTTCCAAGGGGTTCGCCATGTTTACCCCATACGCCGGGGTAGGGCGCGTCTGGGTTGACAGCACCCCGCTTGCAACCACCGGGCTGACGAAGGAAACATTCCAGTTGGGCAAGGTGTTTGTGGGCGGCAATCTCAATTTTGGATTGATGAACCTGGCGCTGGAATATGATAAGACCGGTTCAGCGCAATCTTACAGCGCCAAACTGGGCTTCCGTTTCTAACTGTCAGGAGGGCGCCTCTATTTATTCAAAATCCTAAGCGAGACAAGGCGCGAAAGAAATTTTAGCGCGCCGCATATGTTTGATATGTAAGCGTTAAAATTTCTTGA
>JANLIB010000278.1 GCA_024653675.1 Gallionella sp.
AAGCTCCAGCCGCGCCGCCAGGGCCGCCGTGGTGATCTTCTCGCCCTTGGGCTGCTCCAGCATCTGCGCCACGGTCTGCAGTATCTGCAATTTTCTATCAGCGTTAAACGGGGACAGACCACGTTTTATTTTTACTTAGCTCCTCATGCGTCCACAGCGGATCGATATCTGCGCCGTTCGGCCAAGTAAGTGCGCCGAGTTCGATACTGACTTTCTGAAACGACTGGGCATCTTTGAGCCCTGCGTAAATTCCTGCATCAGGACTATTCACCAGTGCAGACATATCCACGATTCCGTTTGTGCCGTCGTTGCAAGTAATTGAGAGCCGAAAATCCGGCAGCACGTTAACAGCACGTACACGCCAAGGCGCCGCCGCCCTTAGTCCAACGGCGATATTTTCTTGGGCAACTGTTTCGTTTGACATAGATTCCAATCCTCCATTAACTCGGCACGATGTAGTGCCGCCCATTCGAGCACGAGAGCTTGCGCGCGTCTCGGCAGACTACCCCTGATCACGTCCAGCGTCCGAATATCAATCAAGGCTTCATATTCGCCATACAATGCATGAAAGTGAGGCGGTGCATGCTCCCGCCAGAACATCTGGATCACGATCCCGAAAAACTGGCTGATGGTTGGCATGCACTCCCTCCTTGCTGACTAGTCTAGCAGTTTTGCCGAACTATTATTGGGTTCGGATTGTTTTTCTGTAAATGAAACTTCTGGTTCATCCTAACTTCTGAATACTCACCCATCCCTTCCCATTCACCCCATTTTCCCATATCATGCAATTTGAAGTTTATACTTTCAATTTGCAAATATGCTGAACCGAACCGCTTTTTCCACTGCATTGCGATTGGCACAGGGCTTCCCCGTGCTGGCGATCACCGGCCCGCGCCAGTCGGGCAAGACGACGTTGGCGCGCGCGCTGTTTGCCGGCAAGCCCTATGTTTCGCTGGAAGACCCTGAAGAGCGTTCATTCGCCGATACTGATCCGCGCGGATTTCTGGCGCGGTTTCCGCAGGGGGCGATACTTGACGAGGTGCAGCGTTGCCCCGGTTTGTTTTCTTATCTGCAAGGGGTGGTGGATGAACGGCGGCGGATGGGCGAGTTCATTGTTACCGGGTCGCAGCAGTTTGGCTTGATGTCGAACATCGCGCAATCGCTTGCTGGTCGTGCCGGATTGTTGCAGTTGTTGCCGTTCTCGCTGGCGGAGTTGAAGGATGGCGGAATGTTGCCCGCCACTCTGGATGCGGCGATGCTGCAAGGCTGCTATCCGCCGCTGTATGACCGGCCGGTTATGCCCGCTGATTGGTTTCCCAACTATGTGTCCACGTATCTGGAAAGGGATGTGCGGCAGTTGTTGGCGGTGCGCGATTTATCCTTGTTTCAGCGCTTTCTCAAGATGTGCGCCGCGCGTTCCGGCCAGTTGCTCAATCTTTCCGCGCTGGCGGCGGATTGCGGCATTTCTCACGTGACGGCGCGCGAGTGGATGACGGTATTGGAGGCGAGTTATATCGTTTATTTGTTGCGCCCCCATCATCGCAATTTCGGCAAGCGTCTGGTGAAAATGCCCAAGCTGTATTTTCTGGATGCCGGGTTGTTGGCTTATTTGCTGGGCATACGCGATGCCGGGACGCTCTCCACCCATGCTTCGCGCGGCGCGTTGTTTGAAACGCTGGTGGTGTCCGAGTGGGTCAAACGCCAATTCAATGCTGGCCAGGTTGCCGAGCTGTATTTCTGGCGCGACAGCGCGGGACATGAAGTGGATTTGTTGATCCCCAATGGCAATCGGTTTATGCCCGTGGAAATAAAATCCGGCTCCACTTTCAGCGCCGATTGGACGGCAGCACTGCGCAAGTTGTCGGCCTTGTTCGGCGATGCCGCACTGCCACCGGGCATTGTTTTTGGCGGTGAAGGCCGGTATGAACGCGAAGGGTGTCAAGTGGCCGGATGGCGGGCGTTGGCTGAATAAGGGAGCAATTGGGTCACAATGTTTTTTCCAGCAAAGCAAAATGATCCCAGATTATCCATTAGACCGAAAACTCGTCATTCCCGCGCATAACCAGCGACTTGGTTGTCGTCTTTGGACAACCTAGTCGAATGGCTAGTTGTTTCATCAGGCGGGAATCCAGTTGATTAAAAAATCCCGCGTAGCGGGTCAACATCGAGGTTTTGTCCGCTACGCGGAGTATTTATCTCGCTGGATTCCCGCCTGCGCGGGAATGACGGCGCTAATGGATTATCCGGGATGATACCTCCCGTGGTTTGCTTAGTTGCAACATGAAATTACACCTGCCGCTGGCGTAACTCCACGCGCTTCAGATACGCCTCGCGCGCGATCTGCACATCTTCCAGAAAATACGGCAGTTCCTTCAGCAGCATGGCTTGCGGACCATCCACCAGCGCCTTG
>JANLIB010000291.1 GCA_024653675.1 Gallionella sp.
TGCTCGACACCCCTCACCCCAACCCCTCTCCCGCTTGCGGGAGAGGGACTCTTGGTGCATCAGGGTTAATTCTGTAATGAATTAAGGAATACTCAATAAACACTAGAAACGAAAGCAACAGTATGCAAAACCTACCATATCGTCATTCCAGCGCAGGCGGAAATCCAGTTTTCAAACAGTTTCCGCGTAGCGGACAACGCCGTATTTGTGGTGTTGTCCCACTGATGGATATGCGTGGGGGTGTTTTTGATTGTCTGGATTCCCGCCTGCGCGGGAATGACGGCTGTTTTGTGGCATTTGTCGTGAATTAAGTAAAGGTCAATAGGATGAAGTACTCATGATTCTAGTTACCGGCGGCACCGGCTACATCGGCTCGCATACGGCTGTCGAGTTGATGCTGGCAGGACTCGATGTTCTGATTATCGATAATTTCTGCAACAGCAAGGCTACGGTGCTTGAGCGCATTGGGCGCATTGCCGGGCGGCGGCCCGGTTTTGTGGAGGCGGATGTTCGTGACCGGGATGCGATGCGCGCTCTGTTTGCCGGACATCGTTTCGAAGCGGTGATCCATTTTGCCGGCCTGAAGGCGGTGGGCGAATCCGTGGCTCAGCCGTTGCGTTATTACGACAACAATATCCACGGTAGCCTGGTGCTGTTTGAGGCGATGGCCGAGGCCGGGGTGAAGACGCTGGTTTTTTCTTCTTCCGCTACGGTTTACGGCGATCCGCACGCGGTGCCGATCCGCGAAGATTTTCCCCTTTCGGCGACGAACCCTTACGGGCGCTCCAAGCTGATGATCGAGGAGATACTGGGCGATGTCGCGCGATCGGATGCGGCATGGCGCATCGCTTTGCTGCGTTACTTCAATCCGGTGGGGGCACATGAGTCCGGCTTGATCGGTGAAGATCCCCATGGGATTCCGAATAATCTGATGCCGTATATTGCCAGGGTGGCCGCTGGCAACCTCAAGGAGCTATCGGTTTTTGGCAGTGATTATCCGACTCAGGATGGCACGGGGGTGCGTGATTACATTCATGTGGTGGATCTGGCGAGGGGACATCTGGCGGCGCTGAAGGCGCTGACGGCTGCGGAAGGGGTGCTTACGGTCAACCTGGGAACCGGGCAGGGTTATAGCGTGCTGGATGTGGTTCGGGCATTTGAGGCGGCGAGCGGACGGAAAGTGCCATACCGTATCGCCGGTCGCCGTCCCGGCGATATTGCCGCATGTTATGCCGATCCCTCGCTTGCAAAAACGCTGCTGGGCTGGCAGGCGCAATACGGGCTTGGCGAGATGTGCCGCGATGCCTGGCGGTGGCAGTCGATGTCCGGCGCCGCTCAATGAAAAGTGATTTTTTCGCCTGCCGGATTGTAGGTATTCATGGCAAGTGACAGCCGGATTGTTCGCCTGAGCTGCCTGGCGGCTGCATTATTCATCGTCATCGGCCTGTTCTGGGCGGGTTCGAAGCCGGTTGCGGTGGGGTTGTTCACAGGAAATCTGGACAAGGTTGCGCACTTTGCCACTTTCGCCCTGATTGCCGCCCTGCTGTGGCTGTCCTTTCAACGTGGCCGCCCCCTGCTGGTTATTGCGATTGTGAGTGCAATCGGCGCGGCGGATGAGTTACATCAGTATTATCTGCCGGGGCGATCTGCCAGCATAGTGGATTTGGCCGTAGACATATTTGCGGTAGTGGCGGTTGTCTTTTTACTGAAATATGCGCGACGGTATAATGAATGATATGATTGAACAGATGAAGGGCGCCTCTAAAAATTCAGATTCCGTCATTCCGGCGAAGGCCGGAATCCAGTATTTTGCGAGTTGGGCAAGAAACCGCCCATCCCTGCGAACCCCAACTCAATAAGCTGGACACCGGCCTTC
>JANLIB010000294.1 GCA_024653675.1 Gallionella sp.
AGAAATTTTAGCGCGCCGCATATGTCTGATATGTAAGCGTTAAAATTTCTTGAGCAACGCCGTATCGCGACGGAGTTTGGATTAATAGAGGTGCCCTAATGTTTTTGGGTGAGATACATATGGCAGCCGTTGTACAAACGATGCCGGGCGAGCCAGCATTCGCACGCCTTGCAGACAATGAAGCATGCTCTCCGGTTACTTGCAGGGATTGCGGCATCTATGGTCTATGCCGCGAGGTAAATGGCCCCGATGTTGACTTGCGCCTGCCCGAAACGATAGTCAGGAACCGCAGGCTGTTCAAGCGCGGCGATCTGCTTTACCGGATAGGCGAGCCTCTGCGCGCCATCTATGCGATCCGCTGCGGTTCCATCAAGACTTATGTCCTGACCAACGATGGCAGGATGCAGATTACAGGCTTCCATATTGCAGGTGAGTTGCTCGGCCTGGGCGCCATTGCATCCGATCGTTTTACCAGCGAAGCCAAGGTGCTGGAAACCACGATGGTGTGCGAAGTTCCCATAGACGCGCTGGAAGCGTACAGCAGGGAAATTCCTTCCGTCCGTCAACAGATGCTCAAAATCATGAGCCAGGAAATCCTCGACAACCAGGAATTGATGCTGTTGCTCGGAAAGAAGAATGCTGACGAGCGGCTGGCCACTTTCCTGCTGAGCTTGTCCCGGCGCTTCAAGAGGCGCAGTTACTCTCCCACCAAATTCAACCTGAGCATGTCGCGCAGCGATATCGGCAACTACCTCGGCATAGCCGAAGAAACGGTGTGCCGCGTGTTTACCCGTTTCCAGAACGATGGCCTGCTGGCCACCGAACGGCGGCAGGTGCAGCTCCATGATCTGGATAGGCTCAATAACATCGCTCGCGGCTAGCATTCAGAAATACCTGCAATAGCGCCTGCGGCGGCGCACTGCGGCGTTGCGCGGCGCTCACCCTCCTGTTTATCTGTTTGTATGCCTCGGCCGCAGCGCGCCGTGCGCCGTATCCGCCCCGCAAATTTCTCCAGAAGTTCCTCCTCACATACGGTTCCCGAACGTTTTAATCGGATATGCGGACGTCTATTAAATTCGGTTTGGTTGACTCATGTCAGTGTATGGGCACACGTTTGCCGTTATGTTACGCAGCGTTGCGCCGGGGGCTGAAAGCATGTTCTTCTGGCGCAGTTGCTGCGTTGAGTGGAGGCTGGAACGGTCAGCGCAAAGGAATCATGATTGGAGCACATCTTCGGATGTGGCGGCATGAAACCGGAAAGCCGCAGCCCGGCGATGTTGATGGCATGACTTTGAAACTGTAACGATGGGGTTTGTTATTTGTCTCGCGGACGGAGGCAACTGACACAATATTTTTCAACTTGGTTCCTGGGAGGAGATTACTGTGGAAGCGACTCAAGCGACACCAGTAAAATACGATATGGACGTGGTCAGATGGTTCACCATCATGGCAACCGTCTATGCAGTTGTAGGTACGCTGATCGGTGTGTATGTTGCATCGGAATTGGCGTGGCCGTTCTTGAACTTCGATATACCCGAACTCACTTTCGGGCGTCTGCGCCCGCTGCATACCAACGCGGTGATTTTTGCGTTCGGCGGCTGCGTGTTGATGGCGACCGGTTTCTACATCGTGCAGCGCACGGGGCAGACCAGGCTGTGGAGCAGCGGCATGGCATGGTTCACCTTCTGGGGATGGAACCTGATCATCGTGCTGGCCGTCATTACCCTGCCGCTGGGACTGTCGCAGGGTAAGGAATATGCCGAGCTGCCCTGGTGGGTCGATATCATGATCGCGGTCGTGTGGTTGTCGTTTGGCCTGAACCACATCATGACTACCGCGATTCGCAAGACATCGCACATCTACGTGTCGAACTGGTTCACCATGGGCATGATCGTGATGATCACTTACCTGCATGTCGTGAACAGCATGGCGATCCCGGTGGACTGGGCGACATCATTCTCGATTTATTCCGGCGTGCAGGATGCCATGATCCAGTGGTGGTGGGGTCATAATGCGGTGGGTTTCTACCTGACCGGCGGATTCCTCGGCATCATGTACTACTTCATTCCAAAGCAATCCGGGCGTCCGGTATTCTCGTATCGCCTGTCTGTACTGCACTTCTGGACTTTGACTTTTGGTTACGTCTGGCTGGGCGCCCACCATCTGCAATATACCGCATTGCCTGACTGGACCGGCTCACTGGGGGCTGCAATTTCCCTGGCGATGATCATCCCGTCCTGGGGCGGCGCGATGAACGGCATGATGACCCTGTCCGGCGCATGGGACAAGCTGCGCACCGACTACATCCTGCGTTTCCTGGTGACCGCGATGGCGTTCTATGCGATGTCCACTTTTGACGGCCCGGTGATGTCGATCAAGACGGTGAATGCGTTGTCGCATTACACCGATTGGACAGTGGGACACGTTCACGCCGGCGCCCTGGGCTGGATGTCGATGATCTCTTTTGGCGCGCTCTACCACATGGTGAAGAAGCTGTGGAATACCGAAATGTATTCTGACAGCCTGGTGAACGTGCATTTCTGGGTGTCATTGATCGGCGCGGTCATTTACATCGTGGCGATGTGGGTATCCGGCATCATGCAGGGGCTGATGTGGCGTGATTACGACGAGTACGGCACCTTGACCTATACCTTTGTCGAGTCTGTTTCTGCCATGCATCCTTACTATGTGATGCGTGCTGTCGGCGGCGCGATCTTCAATCTGGGCACATGGATCATGCTGTTCAATGTGGTGATGACTGTTCGTCAGGCTCACGCTGTGCGCAGCGTGAATGCCGTCGCGGCCAGAGCATAAGGGGAGAAAGACATGTCTGATCACGATAAAATATATTCAACAAAATTGCAGGACAAGATCGAGCGCAACACGCTCCTGATGTTCGTCGTTACCGCGATTGCCGTGGCAATCGGCGGTATCGTGGAAATCGTGCCCTTGTTCTATCTGCCCAACACCGCCATGGCGGGCGGTGACGGCACCTTCAACAATACCTCGCACAAAGATTTGCAAGGGAACGCCATTCCGATGGACAGGATCGTCTGGAATCCGGCGACATCCCCGCATAAAACCCTGGATGACTGGCAGCCCGGCGATGGCGTGCGTCCTTACAAGCCGCTGGAGCTGGCGGGGCGTACTATTTTTATCCGCGAGGGCTGCTTCCTGTGCCATTCGCAGATGATACGTCCGTTCCGCGACGAGAAGGATCGTTATGGACATTACTCCATCGCTGAAGAGTCCATGTATGACCACACCTACCAATGGGGTTCCAAGCGCACCGGCCCGGATCTGGCGCGGGTCGGGGGCAAATACTCGGATGAGTGGCATCGCCGGCATTTATATTATCCGCGTGAAGTTGTGCCCGAGTCTGTCATGCCCAACTATTACTTCCTTGACAAGAAAATGGTCGATGTGAACAAGACCGTAAAGACCATGGAAGTCATGGTCAGGATGCCGTTCAACCCCGTGCCCAGAACTGTCTACAGCGACGCTTACATTACAGGCGCCAAGGCGCAGGTTGAAGGCAAGACAGAGATGGACGCAGTCATCGCTTTCCTGCAATCCCTGGGCAATCACGTGAAGTTCGAAGAAGGGGTGAACTACCGTGACTAAACTGATGGACTACCTGCACACGGACTGGGCAGCGATGACCGGCAATGACTGGCAAGGCGTGTTTTTCACCGTAGCCGCTTTTGTTGCGATGGTTACGGTCTATGTGCTGGTGTTCAATCCCAGGAACAAGGATGCGCTCAACTCGCAGAGCGATATGGCCCTGCGGGATGAGGTCGAGTACAACAATTCGGGAGATAAAAAATGAGTGATAATCACAACTCCGCCGGTGGCGTGCCAACCACGGGGCATGTATGGGACGACGATCTGGCCGACTTGACCAACCAGCCGCCGAAGTGGTGGATGCTTGGGCTGACAGCCAGCGCGATCTGGGTGGTGGTGTATTTTCTGATGTATCCCGCCATTCCTTTTGCGGTTAACGGAACTTTTTTCAAGGGAATCGGTTTGCCCGGAACGGGCAAGTGGACCGCCATCAAGGAGTTGGCTGAAGACCAGAAAGTCCTGGATGATGTCCGCAGCAAATACGAAAACAAATTGAAGGGCATGACTCCTGCGGCAATTCTGGCGGACAAGGAATTGTCCGAGTATGTGATTCGTTCCGGCAAGGTGCTGTTCGGCGATAACTGCGCAGCCTGTCACGGGCAGAATGGCATCGGAACAATAGATAAACACGGCCTGTTCGCGCCTGTCCTGAATGATGATGATTGGCTGTATGGCGGCACGATAGACAATATCCATGAAACCATCGCTGGCGGACGCCAGGGCATGATGACGCCGCACAAGGACAGCCTTAAACCTGAGCAGATCGACGCCGTGGCAAAATACGTCAAGGCGCTGAGCGAAGGCAAGGGCGATTCCGAACAGGCCGGCAAAAAGGTGTTTATGGAAAGCGACTGCACCGCGTGTCATGGACCGGACGCCAGGGGTATGCAGGCAATGGGTTCGGCTAACCTGACTGACAGGATATGGCGTTTTGACGGGTCTCCGGAGGGTATCAAGCGCACTGTTACTGATGGTGTGAATGCAGGCCCGGATTCCCGTATTGCAGTGATGCCCAGTTTCAAGACGGCGGGCAAGCTGAGCGATACCGAGATCAAGAAACTGGCAGTGTACGTGTACAAATTTGGCGGCGGGGTGAAGGATGATGTTCCGGCGGCGGCTCCGGCAGCCAGGTAAAATCGCGCATGCAACTGCACGGTGCATAGTCGTGCAGGTTTTATGAAAGGGGATTGAAATGTCACACGATTTTAGTTTCTGGGGTTTGATGATAGGCACTGTCAGCGCATTTGGAGCAGTAATCGCCGCTCTGTCCTGGTTGCTCTATAATGCGAAAACCAAGAACCGCGGCGACAAGTAACTATTGATCCGGCCAGCAAATAGTATCACCGTCATACCGGCCCTTCGATAGGCTCAGGATAAACTGACCTGCGGTCAGGCCGGTATCCAGTGGCGCGCAAGGCGCGCCGATATTTGTTTCTGCTGGATTCCGGATCAAGTCCGGAATGACGAGGTTCATAGTGTTTGTTCGCCGGATCAATAATACGGATGTGAAAAAGGAGGAGGTTCGCCTCCTCTTTTTTTATGCAGCAGGATCACAGGGGTGCGGTATGAGCGAGCAGGTGCAGAAGGCAATTGCCGAAACCGGCAGCACAGCGAGCCTATACCGTGAGCATGAAGAGTGGAAGGTCAACAGCGGTGAAAGAACCGTGCATGCGAAGCGCATGCCGGGACGATTCCGCACCCTTAAATACATTACCGAATCTCTCTGGCTGATTCTTTTCTTTGGCGCTTATCTGCGCTGGAACGGCAAGCAGGCGATATTGCTGGACATCAACAATCGCCAGTTTCATATCTTCAATCTGACCATCCTTCCCCAGGACATCTGGATGGTTGCGCTGCTGTTGCTGCTGCTGGCGATGACGCTGTTTGCCGTCACTTCGGTCGCGTCGCGCGTATTCTGCGGATATTTCTGCTTCCAGACAGCCTGGGTCGATCTGTTCACCTGGGTCGAGGAAAAGATAGAAGGCAAACCCAATGCGCGCCATAAACTGGATGCCGCAGCTTGGAACGGCGACAAGATTCGCAAAAAATTAATCAAGCACGCCATCTGGCTGGCTATCTCGATTTTTACCGGGATAAGTTTCACGATCTGGTTTGAGGATGCTTTCCAGTATTGGCATGACTTGCTGAGTTTTAATTTGTCGATGCTGGAATGGTCTGTCCTGATCGCCTTCACCCTGGGCACCTATATCCTTGCCGGATTCCTGCGTGAGCAGACCTGTTTGTGGTTATGCCCCTATGCGCGTATCCAGGGCGTGATGGCCGATTCGCAGACCATACTCCCGGCCTACGATGTGAGGCGCGGCGAACCGCGCGGCAGGATGCTGCGAACTGCCTTTGCGGATGAGCCCAAGTTGGGGGACTGTATTGATTGCTTTCAATGCGTGCAGGTATGCCCGACAGGCGTCGATATACGCGAAGGCCAGCAACTGGGCTGTATCACCTGTGGCTTGTGTCTGGACGCATGTGATTTCGTGATGGACAAGGTCGGACGTCCGCGCGGACTGATTCGTTATGCCTCGCTGGATGAGATGGAAGGGCGTCCGGTCAAGAAGCTGTATCAACATCCGCGGACATGGGTTTATGTCGGCATCCTTCTGTTGGCGCTGTCAGGTATCATTTATGGGCTGAATCACCTGGGGACGCTTACCCTGAGAGTGGCGCCGGAACGGCAGCCCCTGTTTGTGCGCATGAGCGATGGCTCAATCCAGAATAAATATACCTTCAAGGTGCTGAACAAGACTGACAAGGATTTATACGTCAAAATCAGCGCGGAGGGCGGAGTCAATGGACAGATCATCATTGACGCCGACAAGCAGCAGTTGGTGCATCACGGCAAGGCATCCGGCTTCACCGTGTTCGTCAAGGCGCCGGATGAAAACATCAAGCAGGAAGTGACAAACATAAAATTCCGCGTGGAGAATACAGAGGATCCCGCGATGACAGCCGAATACCTCACCGTATTCAATGGCCCGAAACATTAAATGGCGCCTCAAAAAATTCAGATTCCGTCATTCCGGCGAAGGCCGGAATCCAGTATTTTCAATAGGCTGGACACCGGCCTTCGCCGGTGTGACGAATTATTAGAGGCGCCCTAAATGGCGGATCCGCCAACAGGGTGTATCAGATCGGGAGGCTAATATGATTTCGCAAAAAAACAAGCAGGGATGGCGCAACCCATGGGTGCTGGGATTGCTGGCCATCGTATTGTCCGGAGTGTTGATCAATGCCAGGATGCTGTGGAATGTGTTCCAGCATCCGGCACGCTTGCTGGACGACAACTACAGCGTCAAGGGGCACAACCAGCATGACGCCAAGTGGGTGCAACAGCAGGCCGAGCGCTCCACTTTGGGATGGCAGGCCAGGCTGCATTCTCCGCAGCAATTGCAGAATGACAGCATGGCAACACCCGAAGCGGCGCGTTTCATTCTGACAGCCAGCCCGGCGCAATTCGGATTCGATCTGAATGACCGCGACGGGAAGCCGATTCAGGGCGGGCAGGTGGAGATCAGCGCGCAATGGCCGGGAGATTCGGCGTTCGACTTCAAGGGAACGCTGAATGAAGTTTCTCCGGGACATTACGAAGGTGGCATGAAGTTTCCCCGTGCGGGCAATTGGGACCTGCTGATCAGGGCGCAACATGATGGCCGGCAATTCGACATGGAGCAGAAGGTCTTTGTCGCCATCCCGAAACAACCCTAGCAGGACCTTCGATGCCACAGGTTGAAGCAGGCTTCCGCAATCATAATGGGTGCTTTCATTGCGGGCTACCGATAGCGGCCGATGCCGATTTTCACAGCCGGCTTGATGGCAAGGAGCGCGATTTCTGCTGCTTTGCCTGCCAGTCGGTATGCGAGGCAATCCATGAAGCCGGCCTGCAAGGCTATTACCAGCGCACCCCGCAGGGTGTGCTGCTCGCCCCGCCGCCCACTCCTCCCAGGGATATCGAGATGTATGACCTGGACGAGGTGCAACAGGACTTTGTCAGCTGCCAGGGCGGCCTCCGCGACGCGCACCTGCTGGTCGAGGGCATACATTGCGCCGCCTGCGTATGGCTGATCGAACGCGACATGATGCGCATGCCGGGCGTGTTGACGGCGAACGTCAATCTGGCCGGCAAGCGCCTGCACCTGCGCTGGGACAACCAGCGCGTCAAACTCTCCACTCTGATACAACGCCTGTCAAAGATCGGCTATGCCGGGGTGCCTTACGACCCTGAGACCGCCGAAGGCGCGGTGAAGAAGACCAACCGCGCCATGCTGTTCCGGCTGTTCTTCGCCGGATTCGCCATGATGAATCTGACCCTGATCTCGATCGCGCTGTATAGCGGCGCAAACGAAGGCCCGTACCGGAATTTCTTTCACTGGATGGGTTGCTTTCTCGCGACGCCCACTCTGCTGTATTCCGGTTATCCATTCTACAAGGGGGCATGGAGCGGTCTGCGCAATGCGCGGCTGACCATGGACCTGCCGATCGCTATCGGGCTTACGGTGACCTACGTCTATTCGCTCTATGTGACGCTCAATGGCAGCAAGGCCGGAGAAGTTTACTTCGATACGGTGACCAACCTGATTTTCGTGATTCTGGTCGGGCGCTATCTGGAAGGAATGTTCCGCCATCAGGCGGTATCAGCGACCCATCGTTTGTTGGAACTGCAACCGCGCGTGGCGACGGTGCTGCTGAACGGGGAAGAGAAAATAACCGCCATACGCGCGGTGAAAGTGGGCGAGCGGGTGCTGGTCAAGCCCGGTTACAAGGTGCCGCTGGACGGGGTGGTGCGCGAGGGTCACAGCTCGGTGGATGAATCCATGCTGAGCGGGGAATCCAGGCCGGTCAGCAAGAATGCGGGCGACCGCGTTTCCGCAGGCACTTTGAACGGCAGCGGCGCGCTGCTGGTGGAGGTGCAGGCTGCATTGCAGGATTCCACACTGTCCAAAATCATCCGTCTGGTGGAAGATGCGCAGTCTTCCAAGGCGCCCATCCAGCGTCTGGCGGACCGCATCGTGCCGTGGTTTGTGCTGGTAACCCTGGTCTGCGCCGCGATTACCTTTTTCGCATGGAGAGAGCATTTCGAAATCGCGCTGATGGCAGCGACCTCCGTGCTGATCATTACCTGCCCGTGTGCGCTGGGCATGGCCACGCCGATGTCCATCGCCGTCGCGTCCGGGCTGGGCGCGCGCCACGGCATTCTGATCAAGAATGGCGTGGTGCTGGAAACCTTGTCCAGGGTCACGCACTTTGTGTTCGACAAGACCGGCACGCTGACCGAGGGCAAGATGCGCGTGGAGCGCGTGCTGGCCGCATCGGATCATGATGCCGATAGCGTGCTGTCGCAGGCGGCAGCGGTGGAACGATATTCCGAACATGGCGTGGCGCAGGCTATCGTGCGCGCAGCCGGCGAACGCCGGTTGATGGCCTACAAGACCGCTCCCGTGCAGGGTTTTCATGCCACGCCGGGAATGGGTGTGGAGGCAGAACTGGAGGGGGTCCGCGTGCTGCTTGGCACGGCAGAATGGCTCGCACGCAACCAGGTGGTTCTGTGTGAGGATTTGCAGCGCCAATTGGCCGAACATGAGGAGCAGGCGATGACCTGCGTGCATTTTGCGGTAGCGGGCGAGCATGTCGCGGCGCTGGTGCTGGCCGACACGCTGCGTGCGGATGCGCAGGCGCTGATAAATACATTGCGCGAAGCAGGCATCGGCATGACGCTGCTGAGCGGAGACCGCAGGCCGGTGGCCGAGGCGATCGCGCGTCGGCTGGGCGGCATGGACGTGATCGCCGAGGTGCTGCCGCAGGACAAGGATCGGGCGATACAACGGCTGCAGCAGCGCGGTGAATGTGTGGCCATGGTGGGCGACGGCGTCAACGACGCGCCGGCGCTGATCCGTGCCGATGTCGGTATCGCGCTGGGATCGGGCACGGATGTCTCGGTGGAAAGCGCGGACATCGTGCTGATGCGCAGCGAACTGGACAAGGTGCGTTTGGCCACCCTGCTGTCGCGGCGTACACTGCGCACCATCAAGCAGAATATCGGCATGTCGTTCGTGTATAACGCCATCATGGTGCCGCTGGCGATGATGGCAAAGGTGACTCCGCTGGTGGCGGCGATCACCATGCCGATCAGCTCGCTGCTGGTAATCGGCAACGCGGCGCGCATCCGCAACCTGTTCAAGGGACAAGAAAGGTAGGACGCTGATGGACGTGATTTATTCCCTCATTCCGGGCATGACATTCTTCGGGCTGATAATGGTCGCCGTCCTGATCTGGGCGGTGCGCAAGGGGCAATACGAAGACATGGAAGGCAATGCCAGCCGCATCCTGCTGGACGACGACGAGGATGCGATGCTGCTCAGCCAGCCCAGGGAAAAGCCGCAGAAGGAAAAGGATCCTGCCGCGCCCGGACAATAAATCCTTATTTCAGGATTTCGCCACTCGCCAGCAGGGGCACCCTTAATAATTCAAAATCTTTGGGCGCAACATATTGCAGCAACGGTTTTTCCTTGCCGCCCAGCGCGATATCGAGGCCATGTTGGGGGTACAGCCAATGAATGACGCCGGTTTTGTTTTCACGCACGCGCTGTGCAGGCTCGCCGAAGCGCTTGGCAATGATGTCTTCTTCCAGACGCACATTGGGTAAATAGGTGAGGCTGGCAACAGGCGCTTGCCGCACGCGTGCCAGATCGTCCGCAGCCAGGGTTATGCGTTTGCCGCTGGAGGTGCTGTTCATGCGCAATCCCCGGCTGAATATTCCCTCCAACTCTTCAGACGGCACCGCGATAGTCAGCACGAATTTCGCTTTCAGGCCATTCAGGTTGAGTTCGTCAAAGAACGCTTCGACCAGCATTTTTCCGTCGCCGGTCTTGAACAGGCTTACCGCAGCTTGCTCCTGGAATACACGCTCGAGCTCGTTCAGGGGGCTCTGTCCCAGTGTGATGCCGAACACGCGGGACGTAGCGGGGGTCGGGTGCGCGATATTCCAGGGCAGGGTGTCGGGAGTCTGCCTGGCAGGCTCCGGCAGCATCAGGAGCATGGAGATTGACGCAACGGCGAGCGCGATTACGCCCCAAATGATCCTTTTATCCATGTGGGCACCTCTATAAATCCGTTTTCCGCGCAAATCGCTGCGTCGCGTGCTCACTCACTTCTCGCCTATCTATTTGATATGTCTCGTCGTTCGTTGCGCGGCTTCTTGCGCTTTATCACGGAAAAACGAATTTCTAGAGGTGCCCATGTGTCATTCGTTTTGCGAGCCGCCGCTTTACGGTTTACCCGCTTCCCCGGGTGGCGGGTAGTAAGCAACAGCACCGGCCGGTACTTTGCCGATTTTCGCCTGGTGCTCGGCGTCGAATTCAATGATGATGAGCCCCAATACCGCCACCATGAAGGGCAATACGCCAAAACCGCCGGTGAGCGCCAGGGTCGAGACTGTTTTCATGCCCATCGCATGTCCGCCATAATAGAGTGCAAGGCTGAGAACCCCCAGCGCGAAAAACAGAAACAGGAACAGGCGGGCACGTTTGGCTGCGAATTGCCAGTGACAGCATACAAACCATGACGGTTCGCTGCCAAGCGAACGCCTGGCGCTGATCAGGATGTAACCAAGCAGTGCCAGGGAAAGGGCGGCCATCAAAATCAACGGGATGTTGCTCAGCTTGATGAGGGTCAACGCCATCAAAAAAAGAAAAATATGGTTGACGACCAGGTTGAACAGCAAAATCGCGTGTAAACGGCGTGCACGTTTCTTCTCCGCTTCGCCGCCTTGAATATCAGTCATGGGTTGCATCTTTGTTGGTGAAAATCAGATTGTGCATGATCCGTCCTCCGTGCCTGCCTGTTGTCAAACCATCATGAACCAGCAAGGCAAGTCTGCAAACCCTCCATGTCGAGAATCTCGATGGACTTGATGTGAATGTGTATCAGGCCGCGTTGTTGAAGCAGCGAAAAAGTGCGACTGATGGTTTCCAGTTTCAGGCCAAGATAGCTGCCTATTTCCTGGCGCGACATGCGCAACTGAAATCGTGTCGGCGATAGCCCGCGTGCCGCGTAACGCTGCGACAGGTTTAACAGGAATGCCGCCAGCCGCTGTTCGGCACGCATCGAGCCGAGCAGCAGCATGATACCTTGGTCGCGAACAATCTCGCGGCTCATGATCCTGTGCAAATGGCGTTGCAGGCTGGGCAATTTGCGGCTCAGCGTCTCCAGCTTGTTGAACGGCAACTCGCATACCTCGCTGCTTTCATGTGCGATCGCGTCGCAAGTGTGGCGGTCGGTGCTGATTGCATCCAGGCCGATGATTTCACCGGCCATCTGGAATCCGGTCACTTGCTCGCGTCCGTCCTCATGAAGCACCTGGGTCTTGAACGAGCCGCTGCGAATGGCGAACAGCGACTGAAATTTGTCGCCGCTGCGGTAGAGATAGTCGCCGTGGGCGAACCTGCGCTTCTGGTGACAAAGATCATTCAGCTGCAGTATTTCATCATTGCTGAGGTCTACGGGAAGGCATAACTCGCGCAGATTGCAGTTGGAGCAGGCTATTTTGAGCTGATTGAATGAAACGGTTCGCTGCACGTTTTGATAACCTTTGGTAAAAGTAGGGAAAACGCAACGAAGACTAAGGGATACCGGGAATCCAGTCCCTGTTCATCGCTGCTCCGGTCTGAAATATGACATGAATTTTGATATATATCAAATCGGTGTTACCAAACAGCTGGCACAGTATCGCGTTGCCTCAGGGAGGTTTTAATGGGTAAGGCTGCCGATCAGCTGGTTGTTGACCTGGAACTGATACGCAGGCTGGATAAGAACGGCCCGCGTTACACGTCTTACCCGACGGCAGACCGCTTTGTTGAAGCCTTCAACGCCGAGACTTACGCGCAATGGGTTGCCAAGCGGGAGATCGGCGGCATCGCGCGTCCCTTGTCGCTGTATGTCCACATCCCGTTCTGCAACACGCTGTGTTTCTACTGCGCCTGCAACAAGGTTATCACCAAGGACAAGAGCAAAGCCGCAGAATATGTGCGTTATCTGATCAAGGAAATGGCCATGCAGGCGATGCTGCTCGGCCCGGATCAGGTGGTGGAGCAACTGCACTTCGGTGGCGGCACGCCGACCTTCCTCAGCGATGACGAGATCCGCCAGGTGATGGCAGCGATCCGCCGGCACTTCAAGCTGGTTAAAGACGGCGAATATTCCATCGAAATCGATCCGCGCAAGGTAAGCGATGAAACCATCGCGCTGCTCGGCGAGGTGGGCTTCAACCGCATCAGCCTGGGCGTGCAGGATTTCGATGCCGAGGTGCAGAAAGCGGTCAACCGCATCCAGAGCGAAGAAGAGACGCTGCGGGTGATCCATGCGGCGCGCGCCAACGGCTTCAAATCGGTCAGCATCGACTTGATCTACGGCTTGCCCAAGCAAACGCTGGAAGGCTTCGGCGTGACGCTGGACAAGGTGATCGCAGCCGATCCCGACCGTTTGTCCATCTACAACTATGCGCACATGCCGACCATGTTCAAGCCGCAGCGGCGTATCGATGAGGATGACCTGCCTGCGCCGCAGGTGAAACTGGACATCCTCAGCATGGCGGTGAACAAACTGACCAATGCGGGCTATGTATACATAGGCATGGATCACTTCGCCAAGCCGGAAGACGAACTGGCCGTAGCGCAGCGCCAAGGCCGTTTGCACCGTAATTTCCAGGGTTATTCGACTCATTCCGATTGCGACCTGGTCGCGCTCGGCCTGAGCGCCATCGGCAAGATCGGTCCGACCTACAGCCAGAATTTCCGCGAACTGGAAGATTATTACGATGCGCTGGACAGGGATGTGTTGCCCATCATGCGCGGTCTGGAGTTGAATGCCGACGATCTGGTGCGCCGCGCCATCATCCAGGCATTGATGTGCCACTTCGAGCTTTCCAGGGAATCGTTCAACATCGCCTACCTGATCGATTTTGATCAGTATTTCGCCACCGAGATGAAGGAGTTGCGCGAATATGAGCGCGAAGGCCTGCTGGAAATTTCGCCGGAAACAATCAGCGTGACCCCCAAAGGCCGGATGCTGATACGCAATATCTGCATGGTGTTCGACAAATACCTGCGCACGCGCAAGGAGCACGCCACCTATTCCAAGGTGATCTAGGGTACCTCTAAAAATTCAGATTTCGTCATTCCGGCGAAGGCCGGAATCCAGTATTTTGCGAGTTGGGCAAGAAACCGCCCATCCCTGCGAACCCCAACTCAATAAGCTGGACACCGGCCTTC
>JANLIB010000299.1 GCA_024653675.1 Gallionella sp.
CCCACTTACCACTCACCACTACCTACTTACTACAGAGACTTCTGGGCGCTCAAAGACGTTTCATTCGAAATCAAAAAAGGCGAAACCGTCGGCATCATCAGGCGCAACGGATCGGGGAAATCCACCCTTCTGCAAATCATCTGCGGCACACTTTCGCCTACCAGCGGGAACGTAGAGTCAAATGGCCGCTGCCGGCCTTGTTGGACGGGGCTGGGCTGGGGAATTATACTGTCGCTCGATTCCGGCTTAAATAGACAAGATGCCCGTGCGGACTTTGATCTATCGAAAGGATGCCGAAATGGCTGCGGCAGAAGATCTACTACGGGCGCCTCTAAAAATTCTGAGTTCGCCCAAAAGCAAGGCGCAGTGAAGTTTTAGTGGTGCTCTATTGCACCACACCCGCTACAAGAGGAGTACACGTTATGCAAGCTATAGAATTTGAAACAACCGTTGACCCCAAAGGCAATCTTCATTTGCCTGAAAAATATCACGACATTTACGGTACGCATGTTCGTCTGATGGTTCTAGTGCCACAATCGGCGTCGGAAAAAACTATGGATCCGATGAAATATAGCAACACCCTCGATTGGCCTGTAGATGGGCTGATCTATCAAAAGCAAGTGCGGGGTGAGTGGAAGTGATGGTGTGAGGGCGCTTCTAGACACCAATGCAGTGATCTACCTGTAAAAGGGTTGGCTTGAAGACCCCTTGCTGCTTGGCGAATATTTAATTTCGGCGATTACGGAAATCGAACTGCTGTCCTTTGCTGGTCTGGATGATGCGCAAAGGATCGGGCTTCAGTGCCTGATTGACGATCTGGAAGTGGTTGAAATCGACCGGGCTGTGAAGCAATACGCCATTGCACTGCGCCGCGAGCATCGCCTGAAGCTGCCAGATGCCCTGATTGCCGCAACCGCTCTAACCCGCGATGCCGTGCTGCTGACCATCGATGGTCAGTTGGCGAACCTGCCTGGGCTACGGTGCCAAACGCTCAAATTGCGGGGTGCACGGTGAGAGACTATGCGGCGCACATTATAAGGAGTATTTAGATGAAACTAACCATGCAACTTATACAGGGAATAGAAAAACTTGCACCCGGTGATTTGATCGCCGTGCAAAATTTCGTGCTGGCCTTACAAGCTAAAGCCATTCGCCCGAATAGGAGCGGGTTGTTAACTGGCCGCAGCAAAGCCAGAAATGCTTTGTCGTCATGCCACGACAACCTGTCTGAAACCATCATCACAGAACGGCAAGAAGATCGTTTATGAAGGTGTTTTTTGACACATCAGCCTTGGTCAAATACTTTCACGAAGAGGAAGGCACAGACATCGTAACGCCGCTGATTGAAAACATGGATAACGATGTTTGGATTTCGGAATTGGCGTTTGTCGAATTTGTCAGCGCATTGCAAAAAAAATATCGTGCTGGCGCACTAGCAGCCTGTCTGACTTGAAGAATCGAAGCGAAAATTCGGCTGAGCGAGGACAGATTTTGCCGGTTTTGCAGGTCAATAGTCGTTCTATTGACCAA
>JANLIB010000300.1 GCA_024653675.1 Gallionella sp.
TTGGTCAATAGAACGACTATTGACCTGCAAAACCGGCAAAATCTGTCCTCGCTCAGCCGAATTTTCGCTTCGATTCTTCAAGTCAGACAGGCTGCTAGCCATCGTTCGACTCCATTGCTGCGCGCAGGGAGTTGTAAATTATTTCAAGCCCTTCGTTCTTATCCGGGAACGTTGAAAGAGCGGCAAAACGCAATCGCCGGTTGCGGATAGTGCCTGCCAAGGCGAAGAAATCAAAAAAACGATAGCTACGGTTGTCGGGATTCAAGAGGGCTTTCCAGCACAGAACGTGTGTATGTTAAGCCAAGTCAACGGGGTCGGCCAGGCGTTTCGAGAATGTCATCATCTCCCGGCCAGCGCTGCTACCGGATCGAGACGCGCCGCGCGCCGCGCGGGCCACACACTGAACAGGACGCCCGTTCCCAGCGCGGTGCCGCAAGCTGCGAGCACCGCCCACCAGGGTGGCGATGCCGGCAGGACGGGATAGATCTGCCGGATGATAATACTGCCCACATAACCCAGCACCAGCCCCGCGATACTGCCGGTACCGGAGAGCAGTGCGGCTTCTGCAAAGAACAAGGCGCGTATCTCTTTGCCCGGAGCACCCAGCGCTTTGAGCAGGCCGATTTCCTTGACGCGCTGCGCCACGGCGATCAGCATCACATTCATGATCAGCACCCCCGCCACGGCCAGGCTGATCGCGGCGATGCCGCCCACCGCCATGGTCAGCGCGGTGAGGATGCGGTCGAAGGTGGCGAGCACAGCGTCCTGCGTGATCACCGTCACGTCCTTCTCGCCGCCGTGGCGCTGGGACATGATCTCTTCGGCATCGTGCACCGCCTGCTCGATGGTATCGCGGCTCTTCGCCTCGACCAGCACGCGGAACAATCCTGTCGTATTGAACAATTGATGCGATGAAGCAACCGGAATGATGACCAGCTCATTCGTGCGCATTCCCAACGATTCACCCTGCGAAGCGAGTATGCCGATGACACGGAAGCGCCGGTCGCCGAGCCGCACCCACTGCCCCACGGCCTGTTCATTGCCGAACAACTCGCGCTTCATCTCGTTTCCGAGCACACACACCGATGCGCTCTCGTGGATATCTCCCTCAGGCAGGAATTTTCCGAGGCTCATACTCATGTGCCGCACTTCCAGCAACTCCGATGTTGAGCCGAGCACCACCACTTCGCGGTTCAGCGCGTCGCGCGAGAGCGTGGCAGAGCCTATCGTCAACGGCGCAATGCTTTTGATCGCACGGCTGCGCAACAGCGCTTCCGCATCGTCCAGCGTGATATCGCGCGGCGTCTGCCCGGACATCAGGCCGGGGCCGATGCCCGCCGTCTCGGTGCGCCCCGGCAGCACGATCACCAGGTTGGTGCCCAGCGAAGAGAATTGATCGACGACGTAACGGCGCGCGCCCTCGCCCAGCGCGGTGAGCACAACAACCGCAGCCACGCCGATGGACATCGCCAGCATCATCAAAAACGTGCGCGCCGGGCTGCCGCGCAGGCTGCCGGTGGCGAACTGCACGACGTCGAGGAATCTCATCGCAGGCCAGGCTCCACCCGGCGCTCTGCATCGGCGGGTGTGACCCGCCCTACCGCCTGCCCGGCCTCGCTGATGATCTGCCCATCCACCATGTGTATCTGCCGCGCTGCGCGGCTGCCGATCACCGGATCGTGAGTCACCATGATCAGAGCGACATTCTGTTCGAGCAACGCTTCGAGCAGATTGATCACCTCCTTGCCGGTAGTCTGGTCGAGATTGCCGGTCGGCTCGTCGGCCAGCAGCACGGCGGGATGCATGCTGGTAGCACGCGCGATGGCGACACGCTGGCGCTGTCCGCCGGAAAGCTGGTCGGGTCTGTGATCGGCACGATCCGTCAGGCCATAGTTCTTCAGCAATTCCGTGACACGCGACTTGCGTTCGGCGGGAGCAATGCCCGCCAGTATCATCGGCAGCTCGATGTTCATCGCGGCAGTCAGGCGCGGCACCAGATGGAATGCCTGGAATACGAAGCCGATTTTTTCGCTGCGCACTTTTGCCTGCTGCACATCATCCAGCGCGGTGACGTCGCCGCCGTCCAGCTTGTATGTGCCGGAACTCGGGCGATCCAGCAGGCCGATCAGGTTAAGCAAAGTAGATTTACCGGAGCCGGACGGCCCCATGATGGAGACATAATCACCCGCCGCGATGCTCAGGTCGATGTTGCGCAACGCGGTTACTTCCTGATCGCCGACCTTGAAGCTGCGGCTGACTTGCTCGAACCGGATCATTTTGCGGGCTTGCTTGCTTCGGGCTGCACGCGCGCCCCGGCCTTCACGCCGGCGCGGTCGAGCGACAGCACGATCTGGTCGCCCTCCTTCAATCCTGAAGTAATCTCGGTTTGCTCCCAGTTCGCCAATCCCGTCGTCACGGCGCGATCTTCAAGCTCTCCGTCCTGATAAAGGAATACGCGCTTGGATTGTTGTGCAGCTTCTCCGGGCAGCAAAGTCTGCGTGGGGATGCGCAGCACGTTTGCGCGGAAGTCATGCACGATCTCGACATCGGCGCTATATCCGACCAGCAGGTTCTCATCGTTGGGCGGCTCAATGAACTCTACCTCGACTTCAACGGTGCGCGCCTGCTTTTCCAGTTCCAGCACATACGGCGCGATACGCTTGACCTTGCCCTGGAAAGCCTTGCCCTTGATCGCATCCAGCGTGATGCGAGCCTCCTGCCCCACCTTGATGTTAGCCGCATCCACTTCATCGATGGGCGCGCTGACAAACATGCAGCTATCGTCGATCAGGTCGATCGCGGGCAGCGTCAGGATGCCGGGCGGTGAAGGGGTGGCGTATTCGCCCAACTCGCCGCTGATGTCGGCCACGATGCCGTTGAATGGCGCGCGCAGCACCATGCGCTGCAATCCGGCACGCGCCACGTCAACACGCGAGCGGCTCTGCGCTATCTCGCTGCGCGCCGTCGCACAGGATGCCTGTTTGGCTTTCGCATCCGCCTCAGCGCGTTCCAGGCCGTCGGCGGAAATAAAACCGCTCTCGCGCAATTGACGCGCACGCTCCGCCGCCTTGCTGCTCTGCTCGGCGACGGTGCAGATTTCTTCGATACGCGACGTCACTGTTTTGATCTGCTGCTCCGCCAGTTGGAGCTGCGCCTGCAAATCGTCGTTCCACAGCTCCAGCAACACCTGATCCGTCTTGACGCGTTGCCCCTTTTTTACCAGCAATTTTGCGATCTGCCCGCCTGCCGGAGCAGCCAGTTTGGCGCGGCGGCAAGCCTTGACCGTGCCCGCGCGCGTGTTGCTCACCGTCGCCTCCACCGTCCCACGATCAACCCTGGCCAATTGCACAAGCAGAGGATCAGGACGCGTGAAATACCAGGCCGCAATCGCAAGCAATAGCAGCACCGCAAAATACGGGAGGTATTTCAAGAAGAGGTTTTGTCCGGAATGCCGAGAAAATGCCATGCGAATTCCCCAAGTGCTGGTTCAGACATGCTGACAGGGCAGTCAGGGCGCACGTCCAACCCTGACATAGAATGGTGCTGGAGAGAGGAATCGAAAATAACCGTACAACCCCCGCCCGTTCTTGAACTACGTTTCATACTTGTCACTTGTACCCCTGTTGATACCCCGTGATGATGATCGCTAGAGTTGGGTCTGTCGGCATTGTAACAATTTGTTGCGCCGTGATAGCAGTAAACAATACCGCACCATGCCCAACGATTTTGGGAGGCCACTTGGGGCAGATGGGTAGGATACATCACCGGCAAGGCGAAAGATAAACCCTTTGTGAAGCCCACCCCTGTGGACATAGACTCAAGATATTTTGGGTACTCAGACTTCCAGAGGTAAAATCATAAAGCCATGTCACCTTTCGGCATTAAGGCGCCACTGATTTCCGCCGTAATGGCGCCACTTTGAACCGTCATTTCAGGGACTCAAACTGGGGGTGAAGAATGCGTG
>JANLIB010000010.1 GCA_024653675.1 Gallionella sp.
AAACTCCGTCGCGATACGGCGTTGCTCAAGAAATTTTAACGCTTACATATCAAACATATGCGGCGCGCTAAAATTTCTTTCGCGCCTTGTCTCGCTTAGGTTTTTGAATTAATAGAGGCGCCCTACAGACTTCATTACTGATGCCGTGAAGGGAATCTAATTTCAACCAGGTGACTTTTATCAGGTCGCCCTCATACTTAAGGAAGCCATCATGATCGGTCTTTTGATAGTTATCATTCTCGTGATAGTAATTGTCAGGTTATTGTAGCGCGCACTGGAATCTTGCGAAGCTGGTTTCCCTGCCATGCGAGGGATTTCTGAATTGTGACGAAGTTTGCCGTTGGCCGGTATTCGCCGCCTACCCATCGGAATCAACGGCAACAACTTTTGCATCAGGCCGCAAAGTCTGGTTCTGTTACGCTTTAGTTTCATTTAAAGATAGAGCGATAACTTAATGCAGCTCGAAATCCGGAATCTTGCCAAGCTCTATGATCAAAACAGGGGGCTTGCGCCGACCAGCTTTGAAGTAAGCAAAGGCGAACTGATCGCAATTGTCGGTCATAACGGCGCCGGCAAATCCACACTGCTGAAAATGCTGGCAAACTGGATTGTTCCGGACGGCGGCACCGTCATGATAGACGGGGTCGACCTGAAGAACAGGACGGCAGTTGTCAGGAAAGTGGGTTTTATTCCGGAAGTGCCCAATCTTTTCGACTTCTTCTCCGTTGAATACAATCTCAAACTCTTCGCTGCTCTCTCCCAGACACCCTTGCTGCGGGTGGAAGAAATCCTGGGCGAGTTCAATCTGCTGCCGTTTCGGAAAAGCAAGGTGCAGGCGCTGTCAAAAGGTTTGAAGCAAAGGGTGAACATCGGGCGCGCACTGTTGGCTGATCCTCCGGTGCTGCTGTTGGACGAGCCTACATCGGGTTTGGACTTTGAGATGACACGAGAGATTTACCGGCTGATGAGAACTATGCATGGCGCCGGAAAAACGATTCTTTTTACTTCCCACCGGCCCGAAGAAATTAAAAGCCTCGCGACGCGCATCATGGTGCTGCACCAAGGCAGCCTGGTCTTCGACGGATCACCCCGGGAATATTTTCGCTCCGAAATCCATGAAAAGCTGTACGCATGATGATGAGGAATATTCTGCTACTCGCACTCAACGATTTAGCCATCGCATTCAAGAACAAGACATTCTTTCTGATCCTTTTTATTCCGCTGTTCGTTTTTGTTTCCCTGAATTTGGTAGACCGGGCCGACTCGGGTTCAGGCAAAGTCAAAATCGGTCTGATTCAGCACTACGCTTATGCGCCCGAGATCACCAGGAGCATCGACGCAGCCAAAAAACTCGTTGCAGTGACCTGGCTTCAAGATGAGCAGCAGGGCGTGCTGCTATTGAAGGAACACAAGATAGACGGGATTTTAACCAGGAATGAAACAGCACCCGGCAGCCTTGCACTGCTGGTCTTGAAAAAGGAATCTCTGCATACCATTGCGATCGTGCAGAATTTCTCTGCTTTGCAGAAGGCGGCGGAAGGAAGCGGCCCGGATTGGATATCCGACATCCAATCACTGCACCAGGGCGGCGTTCAAAGAGAGACTTTACCTACCTGGGTCCTGATGCTGGTCCTGCTCATCGGTTTCATTATTCTCCCGGCGCAGATTGCCGAAGAAAAAGAAAAAAAACTGCTGCTTGCGCTACTCCAGACCCCGATACACGAAGTCCAATGGCTGATTGCCAAATTGATCCTGGGCATGGTGCTGATCATCACTGCCGTCCTGTTTCTGCATCTGTTGGGTAAATTCGGCCCGGTACACCTACTCGACTATATCGCTTTCATCTTCGCAGGCAGTTATTGTTTCAGCGCCTACGGGATTTTTCTGGGGTTTCTCTGCCGCAATCAGGCCAGCGCCAGAACGCTGGGCGTTATCTTTTATTTGCCGCACCTGCTTCCTTCTGCGATGTCCGACGTTTCACAGAAACTGACCACCGTTGCACCTTTTCTACCGTCCTACCAATTGTATCAGCCTCTGCAATCCATACTGCTGGAAGACGGCAGGATGGCGGACATGACGTTTGATTGGGTCTATTTATTGCTGCTGGGATCGCTGATGTTTTATCTTTCCTACTTGTTGATGAAAAGACGCTGGCTGATGTGATTTTCGGCCGGTGCGAGTTTTGCACCAGTTGCGGCGCGACCGGCGCGTGCGGGTAATTCTGTGCGTGCTTGTTATTCCATTTCCCGATCAATAGCAAAATATTGCAGGGCGGGTTCTATCCGCCGGATAAAGTTGTCGGGCATAGCCCGGCCTACGGATTACTTTACCTTTGAAATGAAAATGGAATTACAGCGTATCCACCGGATCAATCAGTTTTTTCGAACCGCGATCAACACCGCCCACGCGCCCAGCGCAAGGTAGCACAGCAGCGACCACTCGGGAATGCCAAGTGTAAGGAATGTCCAGCCCTTTTCAGCGCATTCGCCGGAACCGTGCAGCAATTCCTTGAATACTTTTGTCATCGGCATGGTTTCCAGCATGTAGTCCAGCCCAGGGCCGCAGGCTGGTACCTGGTCTTTGGGCAGGTTTTGTATCCAGATGTGTCGCGAAGCGACAGCCACGCCGGATAAGGAGAGCAATGCAATCAGCGCGGCGTATGCTTTCTCACCGGCGCGCCTGGGGCCATGCAAAGCGGCCAGCGCGAAAACCGCCAATATGGAAACGAAGATCAGACGCTGCACCATGCACAGCGGGCAGGGATCCTGATGTTTGACGTATTGCAGAAACAGGCCGAAGCCCATGAGACCGCCGGCGAACAGCGCGCCCGCAAGATACAGCCAGCGATTGGAGACGCTATGCCAAACTTTGCACATATTCAAGCGATATTCTTCAGGAGATCAACGTAACGGATAATTTTCTGCGCAAAGCGGTTTGCAAGCGTTAGTTGCCGCTTCTTGCTCTTTCTTCAAGCCGCAACAACCAGCGGCTTGGCCACCTTGTTCAGGGTGATGGTCGATACCCCGGGTTTTTTCCTGTTCAGGCTGTCTATCAACTGCTGCAATGTGACACCCTTCAGATAGCTCATAATATTGTCGTTAAGCCCCGTCCACAATTCATGGGTGATGCATTGCTGTTCGTCATGGCAATTTCCCTTGCCGCCACATTTGGTCGCATCCAGCGGCTCATCCACCGCCACCACGATCTCCGCAACAGAGATATTGTTGCACGGGCGCGCCATGTAATAACCGCCGCCCGGCCCGCGCACGCTGCCGACGATATTGCTTCTGCGCAGCTTTCCGAATAATTGTTCCAGATAAGAAAGCGAAATTTTCTGCCGTTCGCTGATTGCCGCCAGCGTCACCGGGGTTTTCCCCCCGCACATCGCCAGGTCTATCATCGCTGTCACGGCGAAACGTCCTTTAGTGGTTAATCGCATGCCCTCTCCCTGTCATTAATTGGTACCGGCAATGTGGATAATAGGATACCCGAATTATTCAGTCAACAATCTTGTTCAGGTGATTGGGGTCGAACTTGTCGGCGGTAGCGCGCTCCTCATCGACGCGCACGCCCATCTTTTCAAGCTGCTCGAGTATGAATTCGATACGCTGATCCACGGTCATGCTATGCCCGATGAGTCCGTGCAACGCCTTGTTGACCGGATCGTTCCGGTCGTTGCCGATGCCGTAAGCGTTAAAACCGCCGGTGCTTTTTTTCTCTTCATCCAGGATGCGGGCCGGGATGCCCGCCGCCGTCGCGCCGGCAGGGACGTCTTTCACCACCACCGCATTGGAACCGATTTTCGCGCCGTCACCGATCATGATCGGGCCGAGTATCTTGGCGCCGGCTCCCACCACCACGCCGTTACCCAGCGTCGGATGGCGCTTGCCTTCTTTCCATGAGGTGCCGCCCAGCGTGACGCCGTGGTAGAGCGTGACATCATCCCCGATCTCGGCGGTCTCGCCGATCACCACACCCATGCCATGATCGATGAAGAAGCGCCGTCCTATGGTCGCGCCCGGATGGATCTCGACGCCGGTGAACCAGCGCCCGATATGCGAAATGAACCGCGCCAGCCATTTCAGGTTGGCGTGCCACAGTTTATTCGTCATGCGGTGGATGACGCGCGCATGCAATCCGGGATAGCAGGTCAGCACCTCAAAGGCGCTGCGCGCCGCCGGGTCGCGATCGAACACGCTGGCAATATCTTCTTTAACGTTCTGGAACATGATTGCTATTATCCTGAAAAGGCTATTAGTCCACGAAAAACACGAAAGGTACGAAATATAACCCGTCGTTGCGGAGGTACAGCAACTTGGTTGGACATCACATGGCAGCATAATGTCCTTTGAATTCTTTGCAAGCTTCCGCGTTGAGGCGGAATAACCGCTTACCCCATTTCGTATTTTTCGTGCCTTTCGTGGACAACTGTTTTTTCCATGACTATGGAACATCCTTATGTTCTGGAATATTTGGGTTCTCTTGCCGGTAACGTGCCCGAAGGCGCGCATTATACTCGGTGGCGACGCTCAATATGCCGCGCAGGATGTTGACTTCCTCCTGCTCCAGCCGCGCACGCGCATACAAACGCCGCAGCCGCTGCATCAGGCGCGCCGGATTCTGCGTGGTGAGAAATCCGATCTCGAACAGGGTCTTTTCCATCTGCGCAAAGAATCCCTCCACTTGCTCATGCGTCGCGGGATGAATTTCCGGAACGCCGGGCAGATTGATCTGCGCCGCCACATTCAACTCATAACCTACCACCTGCACCGCCGCAGCAAGATTGAGAGAGGAGAAATCCGGATCGGCGGGAATGTTCACCAGCAGTTGCGCCTTGCCCATCTCCTCATTGGTCAGGCCGGACATCTCGGTGCCGAACAGCAGCGCCACCGGTTGCATGGCGGCCTGTTGCAGCAACAGCGGCATCGCCTCGCGAGGGGTCTTCACCTCGATGGAAATATCGCGCAGCCGCGCCGTCATCGCCACCGTGAACACCGCGCCGTGCAAAGCCTCATCAATGGACCGGCACACCACCGCGTCGCGCAGCACATCGTCTGCTCCCGCCGCCATCGCATCGGCTTGCGGGTCTGGGAAATGGCGCGGATTGACCAGGTACAGATGACGCAAGCCCATGGTCTTCATCGCACGCGCCGCCGCGCCGATATTGCCCGGGTGGGTGGTGTGGCTGAGTACGACCCTGATGTTGTCTAGCATATTCCGGCATATTCCCAAACAATCGGTAGGGCGGGTCACACCCGCTATTCCAACTGCTTCGGTTTCCATGTTGCCTCGTGTAATGGCGGGTGTGACCCGCCCTGCGCCCGCTGTTTTCATAAATGCTAAAATGCGCGCTGGAATTCCCCAGCTCATTAAAAAGGTCGAACCATGCATCCCATGCTCAACATCGCGGTGAAGGCCGCGCGTCGCGCCGGCAATCTGATCCATCGCTCTACCGACAAGATCGACCACCTCACCATCACCAAAAAATCCCACGCGGATTTCGTCAGCGAAGTGGACATGGCCGCAGAACAAACCATCATCCAGACCCTGCTGGACGCCTATCCTGACCACGCGATTCTAGCAGAAGAGAGCGGCTCTCAAGGCGAATCCGACCACCTCTGGATCATCGACCCGCTGGATGGCACGACCAACTTTTTGCACGGCTTTCCGCAATATGCCGTGTCCATCGCCTTGCAGCATAAAGGCATCATCACCCAGGCCGTGGTGTACGACCCGGTCAAGAATGAACTATTCACCGCCACGCGCGGACGCGGCGCTTTCCTCAACGACAAGCGCCTGCGCGTCACCAAGCGCCTGCACCTTGCCGACAGCCTGATCGGCACCGGTTTCCCCTACACCCGGTTCGAACACATGGATGCCTACATCGGCATCTTCAAAGACCTGATGCAGAAGACCGCAGGCCTGCGCCGCCCCGGCTCCGCCGCGCTGGACCTGGCGTGGATGGCGGCGGGACGCTATGACGGATTTTTCGAGACCGGGCTCAAACCGTGGGACATCGCCGCAGGGTGCCTGCTGATCACCGAAGCCGGCGGCATGGTCAGCGACCTGAGCGGCAACGACGCCTATCTGAATTCCGGGCACGTCTGCGCGGGCAATCCCAACATCCACCCGCTGTTGCTGCAAGTGATCGCGCCGCACCTGACTGCGGGGTTAAAGGGGAAATAATAACGATGGCCGGTACGCCGCGATCCAGCGCCGAGGATGGCGCGGTCATGGCGCCTCATCGGGCACAGAGCCGAACCGGTAGGTGTTTCTGCCCGCCGCTTTGGCGGCATACATGGCCTTGTCCGCCGTGACAAGCAACTCGCTCTCAACCGCGCTGTCTTCCGGGTAACACGCGATCCCGACACTCACGCCGATATGCACCGCGTGCCCCTCCAGGTCGAACGGAACAGCGATCGAATCGACAATCTTGCCGGCCACCATCGACATATCCCCACGCTCATTGATATCATTCAGAATCAGCATGAATTCATCGCCGCCTAAACGCGCCAGAGTATCGCTTTCACGCACGCACTGACGCAGGCGCTCGGCCACCCTCACCAGCAACAAATCGCCGATATGGTGTCCCAGCGTATCGTTGACTTGCTTGAAGCCATCCAGATCCATATAGAACAGCGCGATACCGCGTTTATTGCGTTTCGTCAGCAGGACGGCCTGCCTGAGCCGGTCGAAAAACAGGCTGCGATTCGGCAATTGAGTCAGGTCATCGTAGTGCGCCATTTGCCTGATACGTTCCTGCGCAAGCTTTTGTTCGCTGATATCGCGCAGCATGGCGGTGAACAAATGCTCATCATCAAGGATGATCTCGCTCACCCCCAATTCCATCGGAAAAATCGTGCCGTCCTTGCGCATCCCATCCAGTTCCCTGGTCTTGCCGATTACATTCCCCTGTCCGGTCTGCAAATAGCGCGCAAGATAATCATCGTGGCTGTCCCGGTGCGGGGGAGGCATCAACAATGAAACATTCCTGCCGACGACCTCGGCTTCGCTATAACCGAACATTCTTTGCGCGGCACGATTGAAAGACTGGATCGTGCCCCGTGTATCAATGCTGATAATCCCGTCCGCCGCCATTTCCACGATCTTGTGCGACTTGACGCTTTCCAGTTGCAACGCGCGCTGTAACGGCTTCAGAAGGAAAAGCCAGAAAAACGGGGCGCACAACGTGGTCAGCACTGCCGCATCGGTAATGGCTTCCAGCAGTATTGACCGGTGCAGGCTCTCGATGCCGTCGAGCAATAACATGACGCCTATTTCGCCGAAGAAAATGAATATCAGCAAAATCAGGAATAATTGCAGAGGATGGCGCGTGACGAGCATGGCTCAATGACCCGGAAACAAGGGCGTCAGTTCATTCTGGTCAAACTTCGCTTTGCGCTTCAAACCTGTCATGATAACTTCCCTGTAACCATACAATGATCCAAGCCTGCACTACGATGGACGAGCGAGATTCTAACTCAAAGCATACCCCGATGATGCAGCAATATCTGGGCATCAAGGCGCAGTATCCCGGCCTGCTGCTGTTCTACCGGATGGGGGATTTTTACGAGCTGTTCCATGAGGATGCCGAGCGCGCCGCGAAGCTGCTCGACATCACGCTGACCCGGCGCGGCGCATCCAACGGACAGCCGATCAGGATGGCCGGCGTGCCTTACCATGCCGCGGAGCAATATCTGGCGCGGCTGGTGAAGCTGGGCGTGTCGGTGGCGATCTGCGAACAGATCGGCGACCCCGCCGCCAGCAAAGGCCCGGTCGAGCGCAAGGTGGTGCGCATCGTCACGCCGGGCACGGTCACCGACTCGGCGCTACTGGAAGAAAAACGCGACAGCCTGCTGCTGGCGCTGCATGAGCGTCAAGGCAAACTGGGATTGGCCTGGCTGAATCTGGCATCGGGACAGTTTTTTGCAAGCGAGACTTCCGCCGAAAACCTGCCCGCCGAACTGGAGCGCCTGCAACCTTCCGAAATTCTTTATGCAGAAAGTCTGCAATCATCCAGCGAACATCCCCTCTCCCTCCGGGGGAGGGTCAGGGTGGGGGAAGGAACTCATGCTGCGCTGAAGTTCCTTCCCGATTGGCACTTCGATCTGGAAACCGCACGCCGCGCGTTGTGCCAGCAGTTCGCCACGCTCGACCTCGCCGGATTCGGCTGCGATGATTTCACGGTGGGATTGGAAGCGGCGGGTGCATTGCTCGGATACGCCAAGCTCACGCAGGGACAAGCCATCAGCCATGTCCGCGCCTTGCAGGTGTACAGCGCGGATCGCTACGTGCGCATGGACGCCAGCACGCGGCGCAACCTGGAGATCACCCGGACGCTGCGCGGCGAGCCCGCCCCCACCCTGCTGTCGCTGCTCGACACCTGCGCGACCAACATGGGCAGCCGCCTGTTGCACCACTGGCTGCACCATCCGCTGCGCGACCGGGCAGTGTTGCGCTCCAGGCTGGATGCGGTAGCCCAGTTATTACTCCCCTCCCCCGCAAGCGGGGGAGGGATTAAGGGTGAGGGTTTACACAACGAAGCACAATCCTCGCAGCCCCTCACCCCAGCCCTCTCCCGCCCGCGGGAGAGGGAGTTGCACCACAGCGTTCGCGACCACCTCAAACCCTGCGTAGATGTAGAGCGCATCACCGCGCGCATCGCATTGCGCAGCGCGCGTCCGCGCGACCTGTCCGGCCTGCGCGATACACTGTTGACGTTGCCGCAACTGCAAACCGCACTTGTAGGTCGGGTTTCAACCCGACACGATAATAATGATGTCGGGTTAAAACCCGACCTACAAAACCACTTGCTCATTGCCAGCCTCGCTTATGCATTGCATGCCGAGCACACGCTGGTTGATCTGCTACAGAAAACAATCAAGGCCGAACCCTCCTCCGTCCTGCGCGAAGGCGGCGTAATCGCCGACGGCTTCGATGCCGGGCTGGACGAGTTGCGCGGCATCCAGAATAACTGCGGCGATTTCCTGCTCGCCCTCGAAGCGCGCGAACGGGCGCGCACCGGCATCGCCACGCTGAAAGTGGAATACAACCGCGTGCATGGTTTCTACATCGAGGTGACGCACGCGCAAAGTTCCAACGTGCCCGACGACTACCGCCGCCGCCAGACGCTGAAGAACGCCGAACGCTACATTACGCCGGAACTGAAGACCTTTGAGGACAAGGCGCTGTCCGCCAGCGAGCGCGCGCTGGCGCGCGAAAAATTCCTCTACGAGCAGCTGCTCGACCAGCTCGCGCCGTTCATTCCGCAACTGCAACGCATCGCCGCCGCCCTTGCCGAACTTGACGTGCTCGCCACCTTCGCCGAGCGTGCCGCGACATTGAATCTCAGTGCGCCGCAATTCTCCGGCGATGCGCAGATCGCCATCAAGCAAGGCCGCCATCCGGTGGTGGAAGCACAAATTGCCGGTAATGGCCTCGGGCAATTCACCCCGAACGACACCACACTGCACGACGCGCGCCGCATGCTGCTGATCACCGGCCCGAACATGGGCGGCAAATCCACTTACATGCGCCAGGTCGCCATCATCGCGCTGCTCGCGCATGCCGGTTGTTTCGTCCCGGCGCAGGAAGCGGTGCTGGGCGAGATCGACCGGATATTCACCCGTATCGGCGCGTCGGACGACCTGGCCGGCGGACGATCCACCTTCATGGTCGAGATGACCGAGGCCGCCAACATCCTGCACAACGCCACGGAAAAGAGCCTGGTGCTGGTGGACGAGATCGGACGCGGCACCTCCACCTTCGACGGCCTCGCGCTGGCCTACGCGATCGCGCGCCACCTGCTGGAAAAGAATCGCAGTTATACCCTGTTCGCCACGCACTACTTCGAACTGACGCGGCTGTCGGAAGAGTTCACGCAACTTTCCAATGTTCACCTCGCAGCCATCGAACACCAGCACAGCATCGTGTTCCTGCACAGCGTCAACGAAGGCGCGGCCAGCCAGAGCTACGGCCTGCAGGTCGCCGCGCTCGCGGGCGTGCCGAACGAAGTCATACGTGCCGCGAAGAAACAACTGCGCGCGCTGGAGCAGAACAGCGCGGCACAGAGCCCGCAGGGCGATCTGTTCGACCACAGGCCGGAGATCCACGAACCGGAAGAGCATCCGGTGTTGAAAGCATTGTATGAATTACATCCGGATGAACTGAGCCCGAAGGAAGCGCTGGAAGCGATCTATCGATTAAAGAAACTGGTCTAACAATACCTGGCAAAACAAACAGGGGCTGATGTGAAATAATCGCACTATTGATCCGGCAAACAAACACTATGAACCTCGTCATTCCGGACTTGATCCGGAATCCAGCAGAAACAAATATCGGCGCGCTTTGCGCGCCACTGGATACCGGCCTGACCGCAGGTCAGTTTATCCTGAGCCTGTCGAAGGACCGGTATGACGGTGATGCTAATTGCCGACCGGATCAATAAGCTCTTCCGGCAATTATTATGCACAACACGCCACACCTCGTCGTCTCCATCTCCGGCCACGGTTTCGGCCATGTCTCGCAGACTGCTCCGGTACTTAATGCACTGCATCAGCGTATGCCGCAGTTGCGCTTCACGGTGCGCTCCGCTGTGCCGGCCGGGCACCTGCGTTCGCGCATCCATGCGCCGTTCACCCATTTGCCCGGCGATAACGACTTCGGCCTGATGATGTCTTCGGCTATGGATGTGCGCGTTGACGAAAGCCGCGCGGCCTATCGCACCCTGCATTCGGACTGGGATGCGCGCGTCGCCGGCGAGGCTCGCCTGTTGCGCGAGATCGGAACGGATATGGTGCTCTCCAACGCCGCCTACCTGCCGCTGGCGGGCGCGCAGCGGGCAAATATTCCGGATGCCGCGATGTGCTCGATAAACTGGGCGGACATCTACCGCCACTACTGCGGCGACGATGACATCGCCAGACAGATACACGGCTGTTACACAAACGCCGGCGCTTTTCTGCGCGTCACGCCGGGAATGGCGATGACAGACCTGCCGAACCTGATTCCGGTCGCGCCCATCGCCGCGGTCGGCACGAACCGGCGCGCGGAGATCATCAGCCGCCTGAAACTTTCCCCGGATGTAAAACTGGCGCTGGTCAGCATGGGCGGCATCGCCAATCGTTCGCCTGTCGAGCAATGGCCGAGGCTGGACGGCGTGCGCTGGCTGGTGCAACAAGGCTGGCAGTCAAGGCATCCAGATGCGATCGCCCACGATACCTTGCAGATGAGTTTCAATGACCTGCTCGCCAGCAGCGATGTGTTTATCTGCAAACCCGGCTACGGCAGCTTCGTCGAAGCCGCGTGCAGCGGGGTGCCGGTTCTCTATGTAAACCGCCCCGACTGGCCGGAATCACCTGCCCTGATTGCATGGCTGAACCGGTACGGCGTGTGCCGCGCAGTGTCGCGCGATGCGCTGGAGCGAGGAGATATTGCTGATGAACTGGAAGAACTCTGGAATGCTGCACGGCCTGAGCCGGTCATTCCGCAAGGAATCGAACAGGCAGCGGATTGGCTGGAGATGAGAATTGGTTTGTGAGGTAGTGCGTGGAATGCGCCCTGCCCGGGCAGAAGTGCTTTTTGCGTAGGGCGGGTTCCACCCGCCATGGCGGGCGTAGCCCGCCCTGCAAATGCTACAAACCCACCCCATTAGGAACTACCCAAAAACCTCTTGAAAACGTAGCGAGCGATGGCAGAGCTAGGCGCAAAAGGTTGAGGAAGCGGAATGTACATTCAGTACATGAGCATTTCGAAACCTTTTGCAACAACGCCCTGTCGAGCGCAGTAGTTTTACAGAGGTTTTCAGTGCAGGTGTTGACCGCTGCCCTCGTCATGCACATGCCCATGCGCCAGCTCGGCGGCACTGGCCGGACGCACCCCCGTCACTGTGCAATTGAAGGTAAGCGTCTTGCCCGCCAGCGGATGATTGCCGTCCACGGTCACTTCGTCGTCGGTCACTTCGACCACAGTGAAAAGCATGTAGTCGTCATCGTCGGCGCCTTCGGGGCCGCCTTCGAATTGCATGCCGACGGCGACCTCCTTCGGGAATGAACCGCGCGACTCGACCTCGACCAGGCTGTGGTCATATTCTCCGAAAGCATCATCTGGTTGCATGGTGACGCTGATCCGGTCACCGACCCCCTTGCCGTGCAGGGCTTCCTCGACCAGCGGGAAAATCCCGTCGTAACCGCCATGCAGGTAGCTGATGGGGGATTCGACCTGTTCCAGCATATCGCCGGTCGAATCGAACAATTCGTAGCGCAGGGAAACAACGGTATCTTTGGCGATGTTCATTTCAGCCCCTTTATCACATTGAGAATTTCCTGCGCATGTCCGTGCGACTGGACGCCATACATGACATGGCGTAACTTGCCCTGCTTGTCAATTACGAAAGTGGAACGCTTTATGGATATTTTCTTATGCCCATCCACACTCCGGCCGGGATCGGTGCCGGATTCTTTTTCATACATCACGCCATAGCGTCTGCAGACGCGCGCGTCGGGATCGGAAAGCAGCAATACCGACAGTCCGTACTTGTCCCGGAACGTGGCGTGGCTCAGGCAGTCATCCCGGCTGATGCCGATCACGATGGTATCGAACTTGGCGAATTCCTCTTCGAGGTCGCTGAATTCATTGGCCTCCATGGTGCAGCCTGGGGTGTCGTCCCTGGGATAGAAATACAGAACGACGTTCTTTTTTCCAAGCTGCGAGGCGATGTTGAAAGGTTGCATATCGGCGTCCGGCAACTCGAAGTGCGGCGCGTCCATTCCTGCTGTAATCTGTACTACCTGCATTGATGTTCCCCCTACCCGTTATTCTAAACACATTTTCGTCATGCCATAAAGATTTTTCGCGCGGTCGAATGAATTGCTTTACCAACGGTGCCCGGACGGTTATATTTCCCCTTGCAAAGCAGGGAGGAGCTCATGAACGACAGCGAATTGCAACACACCCATCTCGACGGCGTCGATGAGTATAACAACGCGCTCGACACACTGTGCAAACTGGCGCAACGCAATCTCTACCTGTTCGAGAAGGATTATGACGGGATGGGGTTCAACACCGAGGCGCGCTATGAAACGCTGCGCAACTTTCTGCTCGCCAATCCGGCTCACCGGCTGTTCGTGCTGGCGCATGACACTCACTATCTGACAAAATTCTGCCCGCGCATGCTGATGCTGTTGCGTCAGTTCGGCACCGGCATGTTTATCTATCAGACCCCGAAGAATCTTCAGCATATCACCGAGCCGTTTTCCGTGGCGGACGAGTCGCATTATGTGCGCCGTTTCCACTTTGACGATCCGCGCGGCATCCTGGCACAGCATGATCCGGAAAAAGCGCGCGCCCTGAAATCGCGCTTTCTGGAGATGTGGGCATCTTCCCATCCGGCGGTGTCTTCCACAAGACTTGGGCTGTAAGGCAAATCCGGGTTCTTATGGGCGCCTCTATTAATTCAAAATCCTAAGCGAGACAAGGCGCGAAAGAAATTTTAGCGCGCCGCATATGTTTGATATGTAAGCGTTAAAATTTCTTG
>JANLIB010000011.1 GCA_024653675.1 Gallionella sp.
AACTCCGTCGCGATACGGCGTTGCTCAAGAAATTTTAACGCTTACATATCAAACATATGCGGCGCGCTAAAATTTCTTTCGCGCCTTGCCTCGCTTAGGTTTTTGAATTAATAGAGGCGCCCTAACGGAAAACAAGCACAGCCGCGTCAACCCTGACGCCGCACCAGTATTGCCGCCACTTGTTTCTTCGGCTTGCTGGCCGGCTGTGCAGGCTGCTGGGCAACGGCGGTGGCGCTGCCACTGGGTTCGTAAGGCTTGTCGAACCACGGGTCATGGCTGGGTTTTTTGTGAGCGGACGGACGCGGAGCATGGCTGCGCTCGTGGCGTTCACCCTGCGGGGCATGGCTGCGTTCATGATGTTCACCACGCGGCGCTCTACTGGTCCTCGCCGCATGCGGCACGGCCGCAGTCTCTTTCTCGATCTCGCGCTTAATCAGATTCTCGATCTCCTTCAGGTATTTCTCTTCTTCAGGCGACACCAGCGAGATTGCTTTGCCGGATGCTCCTGCGCGTCCGGTGCGGCCTATGCGGTGAACGTAATCTTCAGGAGCATGAGGTATTTCATAATTGATCACCATCGGCAGTTGATCTATATCCAGGCCGCGTGCGGCCACGTCGGTCCCGATCAGGACGGTAACCTTGCCCTGCTTGAACGCATCCAGCGCCTGGATGCGCTCCAGCTGGGTTTTATCGCCATGGATCGCGTCGGCGGCAAAACCATCGCGCTGCAACTGCTTGGCGAGACGGCTGGCAGTGAGCTTGGTCTTGGTGAACACCAGCACCTGCGATGCATCGCTGCCGCGCAACAGTTGCGCGAGCAGCGCATGCTTGCCGGCCTGCTCAACCAGGTAAACCTTTTGCGTGACATTCTCGGCAGTGGCATTGCTGCGCGCGACCTCGATCAACCTGGGGCTGGTCAGAAAATCCGCCGACAATTTCTTGATCTCGTTTGAGAATGTAGCCGAGAACATCAGGTTCTGCCGCTGTTTGGGCAGCAACGCCAGAATGCGCTTCAAATCGGGCATAAAACCCATGTCCAGCATCCTGTCCGCCTCATCCAGAACCAGCATCTGCACCTGGTTCAACTGCACTGATTTCATCTCGATGTGGTCCAGCAGGCGACCGGGTGTTGCGACCAGGATCTCAACCCCCCGTTTCAGATGCGGCGTCTGGGTCTTGATGTCCACCCCGCCAAACACTACCAGAGAGCGCAACTTGCAATGCTTCGCATAGGTCTTCACGCTTTCTTCCACCTGGATCGCCAGCTCCCGTGTAGGCACCAGGATCAGCGCCCGCACCGGATGGCGTGCAGGCGACGCGCTGCCGCTGGCCAGCGGCAGCATTTTCTGCAGCATGGGCAGCACGAAGGCAGCCGTCTTGCCGGTACCGGTTTGCGCGCCCGCCATCAGGTCGCAACCTTCCAGCACCAGCGGGATGGCCTGGGCCTGGACAGGTGTGGGAGTGGTGTAACCGGAATCGGTCAGCGCTTTAAGTATCTCCGGCGCCAGCTTTAAATCTGCAAAACTGATGGTATTCAATATTCTCTTCTCTTCATGATGGGCGCCTCTATTAATTCAAAATCCTAAGCGAGACAAGGCGCGAAAGAAATTTTAGCGCGCCGCATATGTTTGATATGTAAGCGTTAAAATTTCTTG
>JANLIB010000012.1 GCA_024653675.1 Gallionella sp.
ATGTCGCTCACGGGTATATTCAAAAGCGCTGCGCAACAATGCGATGTGATCGGTTAGTAAGGATTGCGAGCGGTCGGCAAGATTCACCGTGAAGAAATAGCTGGCTCCGGCAATGCGGCTGCGGCGGTAATTGGTCAAGTGGGCATGATAGCGATGGGTATCGCTGCGCTCAACCCATCCTACGAGTTAAGGTTTGGCTGCAGCATCCAGCCTCGCAATAAAACTCTCCAGCTCCTTCGGCAGCGGCGCAACCAGCCGCATCGCCTCCCCCGTCAGCGGATGCGCAAAGGCGATGCTGTAGGCATGCAGGAACATGCGCTTCAATCCCTGTTTTGCCAGCGCCTTGTTGCGCGCGAAGTCGCCGTACTTGTCATCCCCGGCAATCGGGAAGCCGAGATGGGCGAGATGCACGCGGATCTGGTGGGTGCGTCCGGTCTTGAGCTGCGCCTCTAATAAAGTGAATTCCGGCCAGCTTCTTTGCAGCGCGAAGATGGTGTGCGAGGCTTGCCCGTCTTCCCTGACCATAACGCGCTTCTCGCCTTGCGGCGTATCGAATTTGTGCAGCGGCAGTTTGACATGCTGCTTGGCGTTCTTCCATTGCCCCAGCACCAGCGTCAGATAACGCTTGTCGCTGTTGCCCTCGCGCATGATCTCGTGCATCGCGGTCAGCGCGGAACGTTTCTTCGCCAGCAGCAACACTCCCGAGGTTTCGCGGTCGAGCCGGTGCACCAGCTCCAGGAACTTGGCCTGCGGACGCGCGCGGCGCATTTGCTCGATGACCCCGAAGCTGACTCCGCTGCCGCCGTGCACCGCCACACCGGAAGGCTTGTTCACCACTACCAGCGCGTCGTCTTCGTAAATGACCGGAAATTCCACCGCCGGGATGTGCGTCTCTTCGATTTCATGCTTTTCCGCGACGCGGATCGGCGGGATGCGCAGCAGGTCGCCCAATTTCAGGCGGTAGGTCTGGTTGATGCGCTTCTTGTTCACCCGCACTTCGCCGCGCAGGATGCGGTAGACGTGGCTCTTGGGCACGCCTTTCAGGTGCTTGAACAGGAAATTGTCGATGCGCTGGCCCTCGCCGCTTTCATCGATTGTCAGGAAAGTGACAGATTCTTTGCTTAAACCGTTCATTTTGCTTATACTTCGCTACTCGCGCGTTTTGGATTGGGTAAGTTTGGGAATTTATTCCCCGCCAAAGATCTTTTGGCACAAGCGACGGTGCGACGCACCGCCACCCTTCCAGCCGCAGCCCGGTTAATATCACTCACCGGTACCAGCAGTGATAGTAATTGATTTACGCGCTCAAAGCACCTGAGGATTTTCCGTGAGGCAGCCCCGGCAATTTTGAACAGGGCTGCCTCACACCCCGAGGAACTTTTGCAACAGTCGGCATGGCGGATGCACTGCACCCGCAACCACGATACAAAAGTCCCGGAGAACAAATTTATTGACCTGCTACCGATAGAGAACTGAATTGACCAACCGATTGCACATTACAAGACTGTTTGCACGATTGCTCCTTTCTCGCGCCTAACCGCGTGTAGCTTGGTCTCGCCCGTGTCAGAGCGCGGGAGACGATAAAATGAAACGCATGTTATTCAATGCGACACAACCGGAAGAACTCCGTGTCGCCATTGTCGACGGTCAGAAACTGATAGACCTGGACATTGAAACCGCCGGCAAAGAGCAACGCAAGAGCAACATCTACAAAGCCGTCATCACCCGCCTCGAGCCCAGCCTCGAAGCCTGTTTCGTCGAATACGGCGGCAACCGGCACGGCTTCCTCCCATTCAAGGAAGTTTCCCCGCAATTTTTCCAGCCCGGCAGCGGCAGCCGTCCCACGATCAAGGAAGCGTTGCGCGAAGGCCAGGAATTGCTGGTGCAGGTGGAAAAGGACGAGCGCGGCAACAAGGGCGCGGCGCTGACCACCTACATCAGCCTGGCCGGCCGCTACATCGTGCTGATGCCGAACAACCCGAGCGGCGGCGGCGTATCGCGCCGCATCGAGGGTGAAGAGCGCGACGAGTTGCGTGATGTGCTGGCGCGTGTCGAAGTGCCGCAGGGCATGAGCATCATCGCGCGCACCGCCGGTATCGGGCGCAACGAAGAAGAGTTGCAATGGGACCTCGATTACCTCAAGCAATTATGGGATGCGATCGAATCAGCGGCTGAATCTGAAAAAGCGCCGTCGCTGATCTATCTGGAAAGCAGCCTGGTCGTGCGCGCCATCCGCGACTACTTCAACCCGGAGATCGGCGAGATCCTGGTCGACACCGAGGATGTCTATCAGCAGGCGCTGGCGTTCATGAGCACGGTGATGCCGAACAACGTGGACCGCATCAAGCGCTATGTGGACGACGTGCCGCTGTTCTCCCGCTTCCAGATCGAACACCAGATCGAATCCGCGCATGCGCGCGAAGTGCGTCTGCCTTCCGGCGGCGCGATCGTGATCGACCACACCGAAGCGCTGACCGCGATCGATATCAACTCTGCGCGCGCCACCAAAGGCTCGGACATCGAGGCCACTGCGTTCAACACCAACCTCGAAGCGGCGGAAGAAATTGCGCGCCAGTTGCGCTTGCGCGACCTCGGCGGACTGATCGTGATCGACTTCATCGACATGGAAAGCAGCCGCAACCAGCGCGATGTGGAGAACCGTTTGCGCGATTCGCTGCACTATGACCGCGCGCGCGTGCAGACCGCCAAGATCTCGCGCTTCGGCCTGCTGGAACTGTCGCGCCAGCGTCTGGCGCCCAGCCTGGGCGAAAGCAACTACATCGCCTGTCCGCGATGCAGCGGCATCGGCCACATCCGCGGCACCGAGTCTTCCGCCTTGCACATCCTGCGCATCATTCAGGAAGAGGCGATGAAGGAAAGCAGCACGGCGATCCATGTCCAGGTACCTGTGGATGTCGCCACTTTCCTGCTCAACGAGAAACGCAGCGATATCCATCGCATCGAATCGCGCCTGAAAGTGGCGGTCACGATAATCCCCAACCCGCATCTGGAAACGCCCAACTACAGCATCAGCCGCCTGCGTCTCGACGACATGACCAGCGAAGCGCTGCAGGCCAGTTACAAGCTGGTGGAAAAGCCGCTTGAAGAAAAGCCGCTGACCGCCGCGCAGGAACAGCAAAAGGGTGTGCGCGCCCAGGCTGTGGTTCAAGGTATCACTCCTGCACAACCTGCACCAAAGAAGGCTGAAGCAGTCAAGCCTTCGATCTTCGCCAAGCTGTTCGGTTGGCTGTTCGCATCGGGTGAGGAAGAACAGCCCAAAGCCAGAACGGCTGCAGGCAGGCCACGCGGCAATCGCCCGGAACGCGGCGAACGCCCCGAAGGCGGCGGCAAGCGACGTGACCGCGGCGGGCGCGGCGGGCGCGGCGAACAAGGCGAAGGCCGTGACCGCAACGAACCGCGCGGCAAGCCGGCCCTTCGACAAGCTCAAGATAAACCGGCCACCGGCCAAGCTGAAGCAGCAGACCAGTCAATCGAGTCGCGCGAACCGCGCCCGCCCAAGCCGCAACGCCCACCGCGTCCGCCGCGCGTGGCCGATGAAAAACCGGTGCTGGAAAGCACGGTTGCCGCAGCAGCTGCGGAACCAGCCGGAGAAGGAGTTCCGCGCGAAGGTGGGCGGCGTCGCGGACGCCGCGGCGGCCGCAAGGAACGCGAGCATCGTGAAAATGCGGCGCTGAACGCCGCAACCTCGGCAGCAAATGGTGAAGCCGTGGACGTGCAGCAATCTTTCGAACAGACGGATATCCCGCACCTCAGGGTAACTCCGACTGAATATATCGCCTACCCGGAAGGGTTCGTCAGGCCGAGCGAGTACATCGCCATGCCGGCGGTATTCACGCCGAGCCTGCCGGCGGTTGTAGAGCCGAGCTTGCCGGCAGTTGTGATTCCCGATCTGCCGGCGGTTGTGGCGCCAAGCATGCCTTCTGTGGTAACACCCGCACCCGCAGCCGCCATTCCCGGCGGCGGCGCCGGCCTGATCCAGATTGAAACCGATCCGGTCAAACTAAGCACCGTAGTGCACGTCGCCGCCGCCTCGTCGGAAAGACACACCCCGCGCCGTCGCGAACGTCAGCGTGAGGTATTTGTGGAAAATGAGCCGCTGGAGCAGATCGAGACGCAACATCCCCAAGGATAAAGCCGTTTTGAAAAAATTAAGCCGCACGATTTACGTCGTGCGGCTTTTTTTTCTTGACGCGATTATTTTTGCAGATGTCTTTGACGAATCTCCCGCAGCAACCCTTCTGCTGCATCCTCTGCCATATCCAGCACACGCTCGAATCCATCAGAACCCCCATAGTAAGGGTCCGGCACTTCGCTCTCCGCATGATGGCGCGCAAATTCAAGGAACAGCCGGGCTTTTTTCTCGCTGCCTGGCGGAGCTATTCGTTTCAGAATGGCGAGGTTCGCCTTGTCCATTGCCAGCACATAATCGAAACGGCTGAAGTCGGCTTCCCCGACCTGGCGCCCGCGCAGTTTGCTCATGTCATAACCGCGTTGCTGTGCGGCGCGCAGCGCGCGTGAATCCGGCGGATCGCCTATGTGATAATCATGCGTCCCCGCCGAATCGATAAAGATATGTCCGGACAGACCGGCACTCTCGACATAATGGCGGAACACCGCCTCCGCAGTTGGAGAGCGGCAGATATTGCCCGTGCAGATAAATAATACAGCGATATATTCTTTATTACTCATTGTGTCGATGCATACCTTGTCATGACGATATTTTTTCTCCGCCGATCAAGCTGTCGATGATCGGACAACCGCACCCGCTCTTACCTTTGCGGCAGGCGGATATGAGTTTTTCCAGAGCTGATTCGATGGCTCGCAAATTCGTGAGTTTCTGTTTGATCACGCCCAGTTTTTTGCGGCCAGTAGCTGTGTTTCCGCGCAGTGCGCGACGGCATATGCGATGTGCTCCAAACGCGGCTCTGGCCACAGGGTATAGAGCGGCAACTGCACGACTTCCCATGCGAGCTACAAAACGCCAGTCGAGGCAGATATCGGCGCAGGATGAACGAACGGGATTCGGGGTGGGCATACCAGTTCATGACCGTTTCATCCTTAAAAACTCGGTTAGCCACAGAGAACACAGAGATCACAGAGGAGAAGCAAACGGTTCTCACGAAATTGCGATTCACCTTTTTGACGAGCCAGAAAACCTGGAAAGACCTTTTCTTTCTCTGTGTTCTCTGTGAACTCTGTGGCTTGAATTAAGGTTTTTAGGTTCATGCCTCCGGGATGGTGAAGCCGATGATCGGCATTCGAACCCCGCACACCATTCTTTTGCAGGGGTATGCCATTCATTTGTTGCGCTGCGCCGCCACAGCGAACAGCACTACCAGAACCGGCTGACGGCAAAAGCCAGCATCGCCGCCAGCGGCAGCGTCGCCAGCCAGGACAACATGATCTGGCGCAGGGAATTCCAGTCCAGCGTCCGCGCGCGCATGCCCACCCCGGCGATGGAACCAACCGAGACATGGGTGGTGGAAACGGGTACGCCCAGCTTGCTGGCGAACAGCACCAGCATGGCGGTGATCAGATTGGCGGCCAATCCCTGGCCGTGATCCATGCGTGTCACGCGGTGGCTCATGCATTCGGCCACCCGTTTCGCAAAGATGATCCCGCCCAGCGCCATCGCGGTGGCCAGCAGCCAGATCGAGGTTTGTGCATCTGTGAGGCTGGAGGCCAGCAGCAGAGCTGCGATTTTCGGCGTGTCGTTCACGCCGCGCGCGAAGCAGATCGCCATGGCAGACATGATGTGCAATTTGTCCAGCCAGCGCGAGATCGAAAAGCGCGCGGCGACCGGCAAGGTGTCACAGTCCTCGTCGGTGCCCAGCACGATTCCGGGAAGCGCAAGCGAAACCGATTGCAGCGCCGGTGCGGCGGCAGAAAGTTCCGGCTGCACCACGCACAGGCAATCATCCTCCGCTGCACGCAGACGGAACGCCGTATAGGCCAGCGCGCCCAGGATCGCGGCCAGCAACGGACTGACCAGCAGCGGCAGCAGGAATGTCTGCATCAATCTGCCCAGTTGCACCGCGCTGTCGGCTTGTGCCAGACCTGCACCCAGCAATCCGCCGATCAGCGCATGCGTGGTGGAAACCGGATAGCCCAGCCGTGTCGCAAGAAAAATGGTGAACGCAGCGCCGCAGGCGACACTCAGCATGAACAGCGGAGTATTGACGACCGCGTCCGCGACCAGCCCCTTGCCGGAGAAATTCTGCACCAGCATTTCGGCCAGGAACAGCGCGGAGAAACTTCCTGCCAGCGTCGCCAGCGTGGCCAGCGCGAGCGCCTGCCGGTAGTTCAGCGTGTCCGAACCCCATACAGTCGCGAAGCCCTTGAAGTTGTCGTTCGCGCCGTTGCAGAAGGCGAGAAACAACGCCGCAATCAATATCAGCCATTCCATGATGTCGCACCTTTATCCTGAAAAGTTTTGATGTCCACGAAAGACACGAAAAACACGAACAAAACCGAAGGACTTTACTGTTGGCAACGCCAACCCGATGGGTGAGTCGGCAAACGCATACAGGCCATTGATGTTTTTCGTGCCTTTCGTGTTTTTCGTGGATGAACTGATGTCCTTGGTTTATATGCGTCAGCAGCAGGCGCAGCTCGCTTCGCCGTCGCTCTTGGCGTCGAACGGAATCTCCGCGCCGCAGCCCTCGAACAAACCGTAGTGACGGACGAAATCCCCGATGAATTCGAAGTGCGCGGCGAAGCGCGTGTCCTGCAACATGCGCCAGGTGTTGCCGCACACCGGGAACACGCGGCCGGTTTCGATGCGATGATGCTTGTCCAGCACGAAACGCGATGGATGATCGGGGATGCTGCCGCGGTAGATCACCGCCTGGCCGTAGTCTTCGCAGGCCGTTTCCAGGCTGTCGAGTTTGAACAGACGATAGGTCGCCGAGAAGAACTTCAGATTGCCCACGCGCGGCGCGAGCTTTGCATCGGTAATTTCCAGCGGACGGTCTTCGACCAGACGCGGGTCGGCGAAACCGTGGCGATGCGCCAGACGGGTAAAATCGTTCCAGTACAGCGCCCCGCCCAGGCACTCCCCGTACAACACCGGATCGTTGCGCACCGCATCGGGCACGCGGCGGTCGGCATAGACATCGGAGAAATAGAATTCACCGCCGTTTTTCAGCAGGCGATACACGCCGCGCAATACCGCATCCTTGTCAGGCGACAGATTGACCACGCAATTCGACACAATGACATCGAAGCTGTCGGGTTCGAGGTCGAGCGCATCGAGTTTCTCGATATAGCCTTCAAGGAAGCGTACATTGGCATAGCCGAACTGTTCGGCATGATAAGCCCGATGCTGCTCGGCGACCGCCAACTGCTCCGGCGTCATGTCCACGCCGACGACCTCGCCGGTCTTGCCGACCAGTTGCGCCAGCGCATACACATCGCGCCCGGAACCGCTGCCCAGATCGAGCACGCGGCAGCCTTCGAGCAAGGGCGGACACACCAGCCCGCAGCCGTAATAGCGCGACAGCACCTCGGGATGCACCTTCGCCAGCAGAGGCTTGAGCCAGGCGGGCAGCGCGCTGGCATCGCAGCAGGCACTGGTTTTCAGATCATCCGAATTCTGCAACTGCTTGCCGTAATAGTCCTGAACGATTTCATGCATGATGAGTTCTCTGTAAATGTAAAGAATGGAGACATCTGTTAGTCGGACGATACGGTCATTCCTTACACGGTCATTCAGGGCGCTTCAAACGAGCAGGCGGCATCCCTGGCGACGAAGTGGAAATCCGCAAATCCGGCATGAGCCCGCTCGCCGGTGTTGTCGGTGTCCGATGCGACCGAAAGCTGGATCAGCCGAGCCTGCGCGGAACCGAATTCGGCGATCACATCCTGCCGCACATCATGGCGCGCGACCACCCAGCGTCCCGCGTTGACAGCTCCCGATTCGGCCACGATCATGCGCGTGCGATCGGTGTAGGCATTGGGCTTGCGTGTACCGACCGGATAGCGGTTATCCCACACATAGTTGATCGCCGCATCCGGCACGGCATCGCCCCAGATCGCGCGCGCCAGCTTGAGCTGGCTGCGCAACACGAATCCCATCTCGTCCGGCGGCAGCGCAAACGACACATAGACGCGCGCGGCATAATCGTCGCCCGCCTTGGTCGCCATGTCGGCCTTGACCAGCGGCGCATCCACACGCCAGCGCCAGCACAACACCGGCGTGCGATTCAAATCGACTTCGACCGGTCGTGCCAGTAGCGCCATGCTGTGTTCGGCAGTGGCTTCGATGGCAGGCACGCCATCCCATGTTTTCAATTGATAGCGGGTAGGGCTTACCTTTTTATCCAGATGCACGACTTGCCAGGGCGCGGGAATCTGCGCGGACGCACGCACGAAGCGGTCCAGCCAGACGACCTCCGCCGCTTGAACCCCAAGCGAAACGAGCATCAACGTAGCGGACACAAGACTACGCCGCAACATGCGACCTCCGAGCAATGTTTGCGCGGCCTCGCGCAACAGGGCTGCGAACTTTTCCACACAGTCTGTGCTGATCAGCAACACGGGCTGCCCTTGTTCAAAACCCCGCATAGCCCGCTTCCTGCTGGCTGCGCACGGCAAGGACAAAGACGGTGTCGATTTCGACAATGTAACGATACAAAGCCACATAGCCATGCGAACTCCGCCCGATCACCAGTTCTCGCTTGTCGTTATTCACGGGGCGGCCAATCAGGGGGTTGTGTTCCAGCACGTTGAGCGCCTCGATGATCTCCCTGATGCGGGACACCGGATTTTCGACCTGAAATTGTGCAAGATGATCGAGGATGCGGTCAAAATCATCCGCCACCTCCGCAGCCAATTCGATGCGCGACATCGTCAGCGCGCCAGTTTGCGGGCTGATGGTCGTTTTGCCTTGTTGCCGGCGAGCCGTTCTTCCAGATAAGCGCGCATTTCCTGCCACGGAATTGTCTTGCCGGAAGAAACGATACCGGCATAGCGGCTCTCGGCAACCGCATCGAAATCGGCGCGCAACTCTGCCTGTTTCGCCTTTTCCGCGATGGCCTCAAGAATAAATCCATGTGTGCTCGTACCGGCGCGCTTTGCCGCCGCAGCGACGCGGGCTTTCAAGTCTTCCGGCAAGCGGATGGTCGTCGTGGACATGGTTACCTCCAAATTTAGGGCGCCTCTATTAATTCAAAATCCTAAGCGAGGCAAGGCGCGAAAGAAATTTTAGCGCGCCGCATATGTTTGATATGTAAGCGTTAAAATTTCTTGAGCAACGCCGTATCGCGACGGAGTT
>JANLIB010000024.1 GCA_024653675.1 Gallionella sp.
TGGGGCTGTAGCCGGTCCCAAGGGTATGGCTGTTCGCCATTTAAAGTGGTACGTGAGCTGGGTTTAAAACGTCGTGAGACAGTTTGGTCCCTATCTGCCTTGGGCGCTGGAAATTTGAAGGGACCTGCTCCTAGTACGAGAGGACCGGAGTGGACCGATCTCTGGTGTACCGGTTATCACGCCAGTGGTATTGCCGGGTAGCTAAATCGGGAAGAGATAACCGCTGAAAGCATCTAAGCGGGAAACTCGCCTTGAGATAAGATTTCCCTCAGGCTTTAAGCCTGCTAAAGAGTCGTTCGAGACCAGGACGTTGATAGGCTGGGTGTGGAAGCGCAGCGATGCGTTAAGCTAACCAGTACTAATTGCTCGTGAGGCTTGACCCTATAACATTGAGCATCTTCGATGCTAAATGTTAAGAAGACAGAGGACAGAAGACAGAGGACAGAAATGATGAGCGGCTGCGCCGCAGTTGTTTCGGTTCATGTCACTGCCCAGGTCTTCATCGTATTTGTGTATCAATCAAACCCCATTTTTGCTTCTTCCGAATCGCGACACAGGCTGAAGGCGAAGGACGGTTTTAATCTGTCCTCTGTCTTCTGTCCTCTGTCCTCTGATCGTCTGACGACCATAGCGAGTTGGTCCCACTCCTTCCCATCCCGAACAGGACAGTGAAACGACTCCGCGCCGATGATAGTGTGGATTACCCATGCGAAAGTAGGTCATCGTCAGACTCCTTACCAACAAACAACCCGGCCTCGTGCCGGGTTTTTTGTTTGAAGGGTTTTATCGCCTGACCTACTTGAGGCTCCTGGCCGACAAAGTTGATTTGCTGGTTTTATTTGTTCGTTACCGTACAGACTGGCGGCAAAATTGCGTTCAATCTTATTCCTTTGCAATGAGTGCCTGTCAACCTGGATGAGGGAAGATGATTGTGAGCAACGATCAAGCCAAAGGCCTCTGACAGGAATACAAACAAGTATTATCCTAGAAAAAGCAGTTAGCCACAGAGAACACAGAGTTCACAGAGTAAAATCAAACGGTAATGGCAAGAAGCCCATTCACCTTTTTGGTGAGAGCACGAAAAGCGGATAATCCCTGACATTCTCTGTGAACTCTGTGGCTTGAACTGAGGTTTTAAGGATTATTGAAGTGTTGATGTGATGACAAATGGCCGATGTGTGCGGCCATTTTTTTCGCCAGGCAGATGCTACGAAAGATTGTTCAACCTTAAAGCCCAAGAGGAACCAAGCACGATGTGTTATTCAGCAACAGCAAGTTTTGTAGCCGGAGTTTCATTGTTGGTAATCGGTGTGGTAACAGTGAAGAAGGTGCAACTAAAGGAAGAAATTCCGCTTGCGATGATCCCGCTTTTGTTCGGCGCTCAGCAAATTATCGAGGGAATGCTGTGGTTGTCATTCAAGTTTGATGCCACGTTGCTCAATGTGATCATGACTTACTCGTTTACGTTGTTTTCGCACGTGCTGTGGCCAGTGTTTGTGCCATTTTCAATCGGCTTGGTGGAAACTGTGGCTTGGCGCAAGAAGGTGATATGGGCATTCCGGATCGCTGGGGGCGCAGTAGGCCTGTACCTTCTTTACTTTATCATCAGATTTCCTATTACTTCGGAAATTAATGTACACGTCCTGTATGTTTTTCCGAATTTTCATAAACCTCCGCTGTTGGCACTTTATGTTGCGGCAACATGCGTCAGTGCCTTTTTTTCAAGTTACAAGTTAGTCAATGTTTTTGGTGTGCTGGCGCTGTTGTCTTTTATGGCGGCATACTGGTTCTATACCGCCGCCTTCTTTTCCGTGTGGTGCTTTTTTTCCGCGATACTCAGCGCTGTTATTTATCTGCACTTGAAATATAAAAATGCGCGTTTGCCATTTTTGATATATCAACGCGCGTGATTCATTTCAGCGCAGAGTCAGGTTATTTTGTTGTCAGAGCAAAATGTGTCGGCTTCGCATAATTATTCTTGATGAGCACATTGGGCAGCAAGCGGTCGTCCATAACAAACCTGTTGGGAGAAACTATCGATGCAAGAGCCGAATAAACAAGTCGTACAGCCTTCCTTCGGGATCGGTTGGCGGCATGTTCTATTGTTGATTATTGTAATCGGCTCGCTGGTTCTCGTGCTATCGATGCAGCCATTTGGACAGAATCCGGGCTATCATGACTTTGGCGACCGGCGCACTTTTTTCGGCATTCCAAATTTCTTTGATGTCGTATCGAATATCCCTTTTTTGCTTATCGGAATGGCGGGCATCAATTTCTGTTACGGGAATCGTTCGGTAAGTTTTAGAGCTGCATGGCTTACGTTTTTCGCAGGTGTGGCGATTGTCAGTGTTGGCTCCGGGTATTATCACTGGAACCCCACCAACGACACACTGGTCTGGGACAGGCTGCCTATGACAATTGGATTCATGGGATTGCTCATAGCACTTCTGGCAGAGTATGTGAGTGAAGGCTTCGGCAGATTTCTTTTGGCACCCGCAATAATCACTGGTTTATCCAGTGTGTTTTATTGGCATTGGTTCGATGACTTGCGGTTCTATGTCTGGATTCAGTTCTTTCCTCTTCTGACAATTCCGTTTTTGATGATGCTGTTCCGGCCAAGGTACTCCCACCAATGGCTGCTCCTGGTGGCTCTTGCGTGCTATATGTTTGCCAAACTATTGGAAGCCTATGACCGGGAGGTATTCGTACTTACTCAGAGCTTCTTCAGCGGCCATTCGTTGAAGCATCTTCTGGCGGCGTTGGGATGTTTATCTGTGTTGGTGATGATCAAAAAAAGGAAACTGGTAAATTTTTAGAGGTACCGTCGAATGCCGAACAGTTTGTCTGACGACCATAGCGAGTTGGCCCCACTCCTTCCCATCCCGAACTGCGGACAGATTCGCCGCTACTACGATGATCGATCCCGTCACAATATAGTGCAGGGCAATCCCTTTGCGGCTACCGGCGACCCGCCATTCTGATCATTGGCAGCGCGGACTGCGCGTGCATCATAACTGCTCTGTGATCTGGGGCAAAACCCAGAAGTGACAGCACATCACAAACCACTCCTTGCTCACAAAACATATTCAGATTGACATAAATTCCTTACATGAAAGAATAAGTAAGAATTTATGAAAAATCCAGGGGGTAATAATGCTTGCGACAGTGACTGACAAGGGACAAGTAACCGTCCCAAAGAATATACGTGACCAGCTCCACATTGCGTCTGGCAGCAAACTCGATTTCGAGGTGGCGGAGGACGGTAGCCTGCGGGTGCGCGTGCTGGTACGCGGCTCCGACAACCTGTTCGGCTTGGTGCATCGCCCCGGAATCAGGCCACTCAGCATCAAGGCGATGGATGAAGGCATCGTCGCGGCGACGAAAGCGCGCAACCAACGTTCGCGTAAATGATCGCGCTTGACACCAACGTCCTGGTGCGGCTGGTCACCCGTGACAACGAGGCGCAGGCTCAGCGTGCCAAGGCAGTGTTCGATGCACAAGGGGATGAGCACGGTGGACTATTTGTGTCCGACATCGTGCTGGCTGAATTGTGCTGGACGCTGTCGCGCAGTTACGAGCTGGAGCGCGCCGACATCGCGCGCACCGTGCGCGCCCTGCTCGACAACAGCAGCATTGCCTTTGAATCGCCGCCCGCCGTGCGCAACGCGCTGATCAGTTTTGAAACCACTGCGGCGGATTTTCCGGATTGCTTGATCGTAGCCAAAACCAGCCATGCCGGTTGCAGCCACACGCTTACCTTCGATCAGCGCATGAAGTCGCTGCCTGATGTTCAGCTTCTGTAGCGTGAAGCTCGCGCAGAGATTCGTTTGCCCAGCTCCGCCCCTTCGCTTCGCTCTCCCCGCAAGCGGGATAACCAGCGACTTGGCTGCGGTTTCTTGCCGCCTAGCTGTTAATTACGAAACATACGTCGCAGACGTGTAGGGCGGGTCACACCGGTGCCGGGACAAAAGTTTTTCGTACCCGCCGCAACACCGAATGTTGCAAT
>JANLIB010000026.1 GCA_024653675.1 Gallionella sp.
TCCCACTCAATCGTCGCCGGGGGTTTGCCGGAGATGTCGTACACCACGCGGTTGATGCCGCGCACTTCGTTGATGATGCGGTTGGAAACTTTGCCCAGCAGTTCGTGCGGCAGCGGAGCCCAGTGTGCGGTCATGAAGTCCTGCGTCTGCACTGCGCGCAAGGCGACCACCCATTCGTAGGTGCGGCCGTCTCCCATCACGCCGACGCTCTTGACCGGCAGAAATACCGCGAATGCCTGGCTGGTAAGGTCGTACCAGGTCTTTTTCTCTCCCACGAGGGGGGAGGGAGTATTGCGCAGTTCCTCGATGAAGATCGCATCGGCGCGGCGCAGCAGGTCGGCATATTCCTTTTTCACTTCGCCCAGGATGCGCACGCCCAGGCCGGGACCGGGAAAAGGATGGCGGTACACCATGTCATGCGGCAGGCCGAGCGCCACGCCGAGTTCGCGCACTTCGTCCTTGAACAGTTCGCGCAGCGGTTCAAGCAGTTTCAGGTGCAGGCTTTCCGGCAAGCCTCCGACGTTATGGTGCGATTTGATGGTGTGGGCTTTTTTGGTTTTCGCTCCGGCAGATTCGATCACGTCGGGATAGATGGTGCCTTGCGCCAGCCATTTTGCTTTAGGCAATTTTTTTGCTTCACGCTGGAACACCTCGACGAACTCGCGCCCGATGACCTTGCGCTTTTGTTCGGGGTCGGACACGCCGGTCAGGTGATATAAAAACTCCACGCTGGCATCGACGTGGATGACCTTCATGTGCAGGTTGTTGGCAAAGGTCTCCATCACTTGCGCGCCTTCGTTCAAACGCAACAGGCCGTTGTCAACGAACACGCAAGTCAACTGATCGCCGATGGCGCGATGGATCAACGCTGCCGCCACCGAAGAATCCACTCCGCCGGACAAACCCAGAATCACTTCGTCCCTGCCCACTTGCGCGCGAATCTTTTCCACCGCCTCGCCGACATAATCCGGCATGTTCCAGTCCTGCGCGCAGCCGCAGATGTCATGCACGAAGCGGTTCAGCATCGCCTTGCCCTGATGGGTATGGGTCACTTCGGGATGGAATTGCAGCGCGTAATAATGCCGCGCTTCGTCCGCCATGCCGGCGATGGGCGTGCTGGCATTGCCGGCGATTACCGAGAAACCTTTCGGCAGCGCCGTCACCTTGTCGCCGTGGCTCATCCACACATCGAGCAGGCCGTGTCCCTGTGCGTTGCTTCTGTCCTGGATGTCGCGCAGCAAAGCGGAATGTCCCTGCGCGCGTATCTCGGCATAGCCGAATTCGCGCACCTTGCCGCTTCCCACCGCCCCGCCCAGTTGCGCCGCCATGGTCTGCATGCCGTAGCAGATGCCCAGCACCGGCACACCAAGATCGAACACGATCTGCGGCGCCTTCGGCGTCTCTTCCTCATACACGGAATTCGGTCCGCCGGAAAGAATGATCCCTGCCGGCTTGAAATCGCGAATGAAGTTCACATCGACATCATAGGGATGCAGCTCGCAATAGACATGCGCCTCGCGCACGCGGCGAGCGATGAGCTGGGTGTATTGGGAGCCGAAATCGAGGATGAGGATTTTGTTATGGGACATAGGGGCTGGGGGCTGGGGGCTAGAGGCTAGAGGCTAGGGAGTTTGGCCTTAAGCGAATGTTGCAGGCCGCGTAACATGCGACCAACTTCTCCCGTTTTCTCCAATAGCTCGGCCAGTTTACTTTCTTCAATGTAATTCAGTTTATGGGCAAGGATAATCTGTGTTTCTATTTCAGCTAGTGATCCCATGGCTATTGATATGAAGCGCAAAAATTCCTTGGTCGAATCCCGGGCGTGTCCTTCTGCGATATTAGATGGAACAGAAACTGCAGCGCGCTGCATCTGGCTACCCAAGCCAAATACCTCGGATTTCGGGAAACCATGGGTCAAGGTATAAACAACTGCCGCTAATTGCATTGCAACTTGCCATACCTTTAGATCACGATAATTCTGAATCACCATCCCCAGCCCCCAGCCCCTAGTCCCTAGCCCCTAGTCCCCAGCCCCTAGTCCCTAATCAATGTGATAATTCGGCGCTTCCTTGGTGATCTGCACATCGTGCACATGCGACTCGCGTATCCCGGATGAAGTGATCTCGACGAACTCGGCCTTGGTGTGCATGGTGGCGATGTCCGGGCAGCCGAGATAGCCCATGCTGGAACGCAGGCCGCCCATCAGCTGGTGGATCACCGCCGACACGCTGCCCTTGTAGGGCACGCGCCCTTCCACGCCTTCCGGCACCAGCTTGTCCTGGTTGTTTTCGCTGTCCTGGAAATAGCGGTCGCTGGAGCCTTGCTGCATCGCGCCTATGCTGCCCATGCCGCGGTAGGATTTGTAGGAACGTCCCTGGAATAATTCTATCTCGCCCGGCGCTTCCTCAGTGCCGGCGAACAACCCACCCAGCATCACCGTGTGCGCGCCGGATGCGACAGCCTTGGCGATGTCGCCGGAGTAGCGGATGCCGCCATCGGAGATCAACGGCACCCCCGATCCCTGCAAAGCTTGCGCCACGCTCTGGATCGCAGAAATTTGCGGCACGCCGACACCCGCGACAATGCGCGTTGTGCAGATCGAACCGGGTCCGATCCCGACCTTCACGCCGTCCGCGCCATGATCCAGCAGAGCCTGGGCTGCGCTGCCGGTGGCGATGTTCCCGCCGATCACATCGACGTACGGATAATTGTTCTTGATCCATTTGACGCGATCGAGGACGCCCTGAGAATGGCCATGGGCGGTATCCACAACGATCACGTCCACGCCCGCCTCGGCCAGCAGCCTGACGCGTTCTTCGGTGCCCTCCCCGACACCGACTGCGGCGCCGACACGCAAACGGCCGAATCCGTCCTTGCATGCCAGCGGGTGCTCGCTGGATTTGAGAATATCCTTTACCGTCATCAGGCCGCGCAGTTCAAACGCGTCATTGACCACCAGCACGCGCTCGATGCGATGCTTGTGCATCAGGTTGCGCGCTTCTTCCAGGCTGGCGTTTTCCTTGACGGTGATCAGCCGCTCGCGCGGTGTCATGATGTTCCGCACCGGTTGATCCAGGTTGCTCTCGAAGCGCAGGTCGCGGTTGGTGACGATGCCGACAACCTTTTTGCCCTGCACCACCGGCAAGCCGGATATCTTGTGCTGCCGCGTCAATACCAGCACGTCGCGCACCGTCATGTCCGGCGTAATGGTGATGGGGTCCTTTACCACGCCGCTTTCAAAACGTTTGACCTTGGCGATCTTGGCGGCCTGCGCGGAAGCCGTCATGTTTTTATGCACGATGCCGATGCCGCCCTCCTGTGCCAGAGCGATCGCCAGACGCGATCCCGTGACGGTATCCATCGCGGCAGACAGCAAGGGGATGTTCAGGCTGATGTTGCGGGTGAGCTGGGTGCGCAGGCTGACATCGCGCGGCAATACGTTTGAGTAGGCAGGAACGAGCAGAACGTCGTCAAAGGTCAGTGCTTTTTGAATGATTCGCATGAAGCTGCCCTCGGCAAAGGGGGCATTATACGCAGGTCGGGCATGCCGGTAAATCACTTTGCCTGTTCTGACACATGGATGGAAGGAGCGCAGCGATACCCATCCTACGAACTATTCGTAGCCCCCGATTGGTTGATAAGAGACTATAGGGCACCTCTAAAAATTCAGATTTCGTCATTGATGAAACAACTAGCCATTCGACTAAGCCCGCAAGCGGTCAAGTCGCTGGTTATCCGGCGAAG
>JANLIB010000242.1 GCA_024653675.1 Gallionella sp.
GTGACGATTGCCCCCTCTCCCGCTGGCGGGGGAGGGTTGGGGAGGGGGAGCGCCGTTGACCACCCTCTCTGGCGAGGCATCGAACAAGACACCCGTTTCTATTTTGTGCACAGCTACTATGTTCAACCCCAGGATGACTCGCTGGTACAAGCTACCAGCGACTACCCGCAGCCTTTTGTCTGTGCGGTCGCCAGGGATAATTTGTTTGCGACGCAATTTCATCCGGAAAAAAGCTCCACAGCAGGGCTGAAGCTGCTGCAAAACTTTATGCAATGGAACCCCTGATCTCTTAACGTGCTGCCATGTTGATTATTCCTGCGATTGATTTAAAAGACGGTCATTGTGTGCGCCTCAAACAAGGCGTGATGAAAGATGCCACGGTATTTTCCGAAGACCCCGCCGCCACAGCAAAACACTGGCTGGCGCAGGGTGCGCGCCGCCTGCACCTGGTGGACTTGAACGGCGCATTTGCCGGCAAGCCGCGCAATGAGGCTGCCGTGCGCAGCATCATCGAAGCGGTGGGCAATGATGTGCCGGTGCAACTGGGCGGAGGAATACGCGACCTGGAAACCATCGAACGCTATCTCGACATCGGCGTGACCTATATCATCATCGGCACCGCGGCGGTGAAAGTGCCCGGCTTCCTGCATGAGGCCTGTGACGCCTTCCCCGGCCATATCATGGTCGGCCTGGATGCCAAGGGCGGCAAAGTGGCGGTGGACGGTTGGTCCAAGCTTACCGGGCACGATGTGGCCGATCTGGCGCAGCGCTTCGAAGGTTATGGCGTGGAAGCCGTCATCTATACCGACATCGGTCGTGATGGGATGTTGTCCGGCGTGAATATTCAGGCGACGGTAGAACTGGCCAGCCCGCTGCATGTGCCGGTGATCGCCAGCGGCGGCATCACCAATCTGGACGATGTGCGCGCGCTGTGTGCGGTGCAAGCCGAGGGTATAACAGGCGCGATTACCGGACGCGCGATTTACGAAGGCACGCTGGATTTCAAGGCGGCGCAGGCGCTGGCGGATGAATTGACCCCGGCTGGCGCGCCGAATGGAGCAATGCCTTAACGGCCATGACGATATTGATGGCACTTCAATTCGTAGGGTGCAATAAGCCTGTCCTGAGCGCAGTCGAAGGGCGTAGCGCATTGCACCGGATGGCCGTGAACACATTCGGCGCAATGCCCGTTGGTTATTGCGCCCTACCAGTCTAATCTATGCTCGCCAAGCGTATCATTCCTTGCCTGGATGTGACGGCCGGTAGGGTCGTAAAAGGCGTCAGTTTTGTCGAGTTGCGCGACGCGGGCGATCCGGTGGAGATCGCGCGCCGCTATGACGAGCAGGGCGCGGATGAGCTGACTTTCCTCGACATTACGGCCAGTTCCGACGACAGGGGCATCATCTTTCGCATCATCGAACAGGTCGCCTCACAAGTGTTCATTCCCTTGACCGTGGGCGGCGGGGTGCGCGAAGTCGGCGACGTGCGGAATCTGTTGAATGCCGGCGCCGACAAGATCAGTATTAACACCTCCGCCGTGCTGAACCCGCAACTGGTGGCTGATGCTGCCGGACGATATGGTTCGCAGTGCATCGTGGTGGCGATTGATGCTAAACAGACCGGAACGGGTTGCTGGGAAGTGTTTACTCACGGCGGACGCAAGGCTACGGGACTGGATGCGGTAGAGTGGGCGAAAAAAATGCAGTACCTGGGCGCAGGTGAAATCCTGCTCACCAGCATGGACAGGGACGGGCAGAAAAGCGGTTTTGATCTGGCATTGACACGAGCGGTCACCGATGTGCTGGACATTCCGGTGATCGCCAGCGGCGGCGTGGGCAACCTGCAACATCTTGTCGATGGCGTGAAAAAGGGCGGCGCGGATGCGGTGCTGGCGGCGAGCATATTCCACTTTGGCGAATACACCGTGCAGCAGGCCAAGGTGTTTATGGCAGCGCAGGGAATTGAGGTGCGGTTATGACACGGTGCGCTGGCCCTCTATCCAACTTTCCCCCAGAGGGGGAAAGGGCAATCGCCTCCTCTCCCGCGAGCGGGAGAGGATTGAGGAGAGGGGGGGCGACGGGTGCGGGAATAACCGCATCGCACCTCCTCCCGCAAACGGCTGGGTGCGCCATAACCAGCGACTTGGCGAGCGTTGTTTGCTCGCCTAGTCGAATGGCTAGTGTTTAATTGCATTATTAAATATGCCATTTTTAACAAATATTCGTAGGTCGGGTTAGCGGCAGGAAACAACAAGCGCTTTTCACGTTTGCTTCCTCTCCCGCTTGCGGGATAACCAGCGACTTGGCTGCGGTTTCTGGCAGCCTAGTCGAATGGCTAGTTGTTTCATCCAGAGGATTGAGGTGAGGGGCATCGCGTAACCCGACGTGATTTGGCGCAAACGTCGGGTTACGGCGCAAAAAA
>JANLIB010000243.1 GCA_024653675.1 Gallionella sp.
CGTCTGGGCGGTATTGCGGCTGGCCGAGCCGATTGGCGCGCGTCTGGGCACGGGCGGCCTCAACATCGCCACCCGGGTGATGGGCTTGATACTCGCCGCAATGGCGGTGCAATTCATGGCGGACGGGATGCTGGAGTTGTTTCCCGGTTTGTCTCACTGAAAGAATCCCTGGACGCGGTAGTTAGGCTGGGTATCAGGAATTGACGGTGGCAATCTCACTGGAGCGAACTTTCGCTAAGTGCCAAAATCGGACTGTCAGAAAACAGGAAAGTTTGTGTGCTTTTTTTAATGATTCTTACTGCAAAGACTGATCTTGCCGCTCTCAAAATAAATATATAGATACGGAATAATTGAATGACTCAAACATATACTCGCGTAAAAGAAAGTCTTGTTGCTCTTCTGCAAGATCAAGATCACAAGGTAATTGCGCTAACCGGTAAGTGGGGCACTGGAAAGACTTATCTTTGGCAAAGTGTGTCGAATGATCAGTTCGGCATGAAAGCAGCTAGTGAACAGCCGATTTACGTTTCCCTGTTTGGGGTAAGAACGATAAACGATCTAAAGCTTCGCATTCTGCAAAATACCTATTTAAAAGATGTTTCAACGGTTCAGAAGCTCATGAAAACTGGTGGAAACATCCTTGCGGGATTAGCTAGTAGATTCGCTGGCTTTTCTGCTGAAAACACTGCACTAATATGGTTGCCTCAGCTTACTAAGGGCAGATTGATCGTCATCGATGATATTGAGCGAAAGCACAAGTCCCTCGATATTGACGAATTCCTCGGCATGCTCGATGAGTATTCGGAGACACACGACACTCGGTTTCTCATTCTTTTGAATACCGACAAGCTGCTCGAAAATACAGGGGTGTGGGCTACACTCCATGAAAAAGTAATTGATGCTGAGGTAGTTCTTGATCCCACCGTATCTGAATCTTTTGATATTGCTGCAAAGGGGAATGCTAGTACGTATCTCCCTGAGGTTCGTGCAGCGATCATGATCTTGAATATCAGCAACATTCGCGTAATTAAGCGCATTTTAAAAACCACAAAGCGAATCGCTGATGCTACAGAAAATATTGTTGATGTACCGGCGGCTCGCTGGGTGCCAAGTACCGCTTTACTTACTGCATGTCACTATCGTGCCGTCGAGAATGCTCCTTCATTTGAATACATAAAATCATTCAACCAATTTAGCCATATGTTTGATGACAAAAATGGTATTAAGCGCGACCCCATTGAGCTAGACTGGGATTTGTTGCTAAACAAATTGGGCATGCAAATCGCAGATGCATATGAAGAAATCATGCAGCAGTTCTTACAGACTGGACTGCTTGATGTTGACAGGCTGAAAAAGCTATTTGAAAGCTACAAGAAAGAGGGGGCGAACTCAGAAGCATTAACAAAACAAAAAGAGTTTTTCAAAGCCTTTTGGTGGGATGTTAACCGTAGTGAAGATGATCTCCTTTCTATTGCCAGAGAGTTTCTCCAGATCATTAATTTACTTGGCCCTGATTCAATTTCTAGCATTGTGTCCGTTGTCGAAAAGCTCGGAGATGCCGGTCTGGCCCGGCAGCTTCTTGATACATGGTTGTTGTCCATCGAGTCTCGAACGGAATATCAAAATATGAATGAAGTGCAATTTGATATTTCTCTTCGAGAGTATCATCCGGACGTAATAAAGAAGCTGAACGAGATGAGAGATGAACAGCAACCGCCTTTGACTCTGGTTGAAACGGCAAAACGCATTATAGAAAATTCTGGTTGGGGTGAACGAGAGAGATACACGTTGCGTAACTCAACCGTCCAACTTTACGAGGAGACTCTTAGGGAAATTACCGGGGATGAGTTGCGGAGATTTCTTTCAATACACCTTGAATGGGCACGAAGAAGTACACCTTATGATGAAAACTTTAAGGTAGGAACAGATAATTTTTTAGTGGCATGCTTCAACATCTATTCTGCGAATCCAGATAGCAGGTTATCCAAAATTATTTATCGCGCTTTTGAAGCAAATTCATTGGCGGGAAAGCTTGAGCCACCGACACCAACTTAAATTCCCGAATGTAACTCTGCTTCTAGATGAACTACTTCTTGGCGAATTCACGGGCTGCTTTGTGTCGTTAGCGGCCACACATCCAAGTCCATTTCCTTTGGTTTTTCACTGATCAATCAGCATCGAAAAGGTTTTTTTTGCTCGACCAGTTCACGGTTGCGCTTGACCGGACGCCTTCAGCATCCGGGACAAATCTCCAGATGTCTGCGCTGCCGCTTGCGGACCTTCGATTTTAACTTCCGCCCAATCCACCAAAGCACCGGCTCCCCATGACACCAGTGCGGCAAGTGTGAACACCAAGACGCCGCGCGTCATGCCCTTGGCGATCTCCTGTTGATCCAGATACCGGTTGAGATACCACGCAGCGATGAAGAACACGATGGTGGAGACGAAAAGGCCCGGCATCTATTGGATTTCGGCTTACTCGTGTGGCACGGTCACGGTGGCTGAGGCCAGGGTCAGGTTGCCGGAAGCGTCGGTTGCCGAATAGGTCACGGTGTATACCCTGTCTATATCTCCCTGGTGATCAGCCCGCAGCAGCAAGTACCGGTCATCGAAACCAAAGCTTGCATCGCCTATATCGTCCGGCCCCAAAGGTTCGCTGGCAGTGATGGATTCGAGTTTGATTTCGGGCTTGCGGTCGTAATCGTCTTTCAGCGTGAAGGATGCACGGACAGCTATCGCCTTCCGGTTGGGCTGGGGACTTGAGGTCTTGTTGTCCGGTGACCGGAGTATGCCGGGGTTCAGGTTGACTGTGAAGCTGGGCGGGGTGTTGTCGAGGCTTTCGAGCGGGACAGTGAGATGCGACGGAATGCCTTCGGTAAAGGTTACACGCGCATGACCTGTCAGGTAGTTGGTGTCGGGACTGTCAACAGCGACGCTCATTTTGGCCAGGGTTTGACCGGCAAACAATTTTGGGGTGTTCTCATTGAGCGGTTCCCAGGTGATTGCGTGGGTGCTTTTCTCTGCGGGAACGGTCGCATCGGGAGCGGGCATGTCCGGAGTGGTTATGTTGACGCGCCAGCCAGTGGGAGAGTTGGAGCTCGTTGAAGGGATGCCGAATTTCAGGTTCCATCCTGACGGCAGTTCATAGAGCTCATAGATATCGTTGACGGGGTTTTCATCATTCATGCTGTCGAGTCCGATCGACACGCCGGAAATATTCTGCTGGCTGTTGTTGAACACGCGGTAGTGGTATGAGATCTTGCCGCCGGAGTGCTGAGCGAACACGTCCACCTTGACAGGGGGCGGTGGTTCCTCAGTGTCCACCGGGACGGATGCATATGCCGGTACCATGCTGCCGGATGCGAATGCAAAAAATGCATACACCAAGCCGGCCAGGCCGGTAAACCTGAGTATGCGACAAGCTTTTGTCCGGGCGCTCGTTTGTATCGTCCTGCCTTGTTTCATCGTGTTACCCTTTTTTCTGTCCATTTGCAAGGAAGCGTCGAATAAGTCAGCCCGCTTCAGGCTGGCGCGCAAGTGTTCCAGCATTCGCGCATATGGTCAATGGGTAAACGATTCCGTCCCGGTATTCTGTTGGTTAAGCGGAGATGTGAGTTGCGATAAATTTCGGCCCGCAAGCCTTTTGGCGATTTCAGGACGAACGGTTGGCGGCGGTTCTATCTGGAACCAACCTATCCATATCCCTGCTCCCGCGCCCGCATGCCATTCACCCGTCTGGCAATGGCGTTGACCAGTCCGGAATGGCGCGACTGTTGCGAGTTTTTGATCTGTCCGGTTTTGTATCGGACTTTCGAATGGAACTGCTGTACTTCCCCCCTTTGAAAAAGGGGGGCAAGGGGGGATTTGCGGTCGATGGCATTGAGTTCTACATTTTCAAATCCCCCTCCGTCCCCTTTTCCCAAAGGGGGAAGCGGTGTATGCAGCCGCCATGGGCGACTCACGGTTTTCTTGGCCCCTTTGAGGGGCTTATCCAATTCTCACAAGCGGGGCGCTATATCTCTTCAGTCACGGCGAGTGCATCCAGTAGCGGCGATGCGATTTGCGATAACTTTCCACCTGCACGCCCTGCGCGTTCATCTCGACCAGGATCGCGCCGTCTTCATCCGAGCGCAGCAGTTGCGCGCCGCTGGCGGCGTAGCGCTGCACGACTTCCTGCTTGGGATGGCCGAAGCGGTTGCGATAGCCGACCGTGAATACCGCATAATTCGGCGACACAGCGCTGATGAATCCATCCGTGGATGAAGTCTTGCTGCCGTGATGCGGCACGACCAGCAGTGTGGCAGGCAGTTTGTCCGCATGTTCAATGAGCAGCCGTTGCTCTGACTCCTTCTCGATATCCGCAGTCAATAAGATGTGTTGATCGCCGGTGCTGATGCGCAGCACGCAGCCTCTATTGTTGTCGCGGATTTTTGCTGCGGCGTAACTTGTTGCGTCAGGATGCAGCATCTCGAAACTTACCCCGTCCCATTGCCATGATTGCCCGTCCATGCAGCGCAGGGTTAAAGATTGCTTTTCACGTTCGCCTCCTCTCCCGCGGGCGGGAGAGGATTGAGGTGAGGGGCTTCTTGTGGGAGAGGGGTCGGGGGAGAGGGCTGCTTGCCGAACCAGCCAGTGCTCATCGGGCAGCGAGGATGACAGCCAGCCTGTCGGCATGCCCTGCATCACCGAAGCAGCGCCGCCGGTGTGGTCGCTGTCGTCGTGCGTGAGCATCAATCCGTCCAGTTGGTTGATGCCCATCGCACGCAGGGCGGGGATCAGGATACGGTTGCCGCTGTCCGCGTCATCGCTGAAATCCGGACCGGCGTCGTAGAGCAGCGTGTGATGCCGGGTTTGCGCGGCGACCGCCAGGCCTTGTCCGGCATCGAATATGATCAGGCGCAGCGTGCCGGGCGCGGGCGGTTCCGGCGTGTTGAGGAACATCGGCAGCAGCATCGGAAGACCCAGCCAGCGCGCCGGAAAACCGCGCGGCAGCAGTATCAGCAACACGCCCAGCATGCCGGCCACGATACTCCACGCGGGCGGAACATGTTGCGTCCACACCGCTTGCGGCAAGGCGTTCAGCCATTCCAGAAACACCATCACACCGCTCATCACGCTATGCGCCAGCCACAGCGGCGCGTCCCAATTGCTGAAATCCGGGGGCAGTGCTGCGCCGAGCAGAGCGAGCGGCACGACAATCAGGCTCACCAGCGGGATCGCCAGCGCATTGGCGACCGGCGAGACCAGCGAGACTTGCTGGAACAGACCCAGCAGCAAAGGAATCAGGCCTATGGTCATCGCCCATTGCACGCTGGCGTATTGCATCAGCCAGTGCGGCTGTCCCAATCGGTACGCCGACACATACAGGATCAGCGCCACCGCGCCGAACGAAAGCCAGAAGCCGGGCGAGATGACCGCCCACGGGTCGGGGATCAATACGCCGAGCAGCGCGATGCCGAGTATCTGACCGAGCGAAAAATTGCGGTTCAGCCACAGCGCGGCAGCGACCGCACCGACCATATACACGGTGCGTTGCGCCGGCACGGCGAAGCCGGACAGCAGCGCGTAGCCCAGCGCCACCAGCAATGCGGCCAGCGCGGCGGCCTTGCGCGCCGGCAACAGCAAAGTCAGCCGCACGCTGCGCCGCCACAGCCAGTAGCTGATGGAGAAGCCGAGGCTGGCGAGCATGGTGATATGCAGGCCCGAGATGCTCATCAGATGATTCACGCCGGTGCGCGTGAACACTTGCCACTGCGCTGACGGGATGCCGCTCTGGTCGCCGATCGCCAGCGCGCTCAATACGCCGGCATAAGGTTCGCCGCCCAGCGTGGCGTTGAATTTGTCGCGCACTGCTTCACGCCATGTTTCGATGCGGTAGGCAAGACCGTCGGCCAGCGCATCGAGACGCATATTCTTTCCTTTTGGATGCACATAGCCGACCGCGCGGAGGTTATTCTCCAGCGCCCATGCTTCAAAATCGAAGATGTGCGGATTCGCTGTGCCATGCGGTTGTTTGAGGCGCAGCGTGAGCCGCCAGCGCTCTCCTGCTTTCAGCGCCAGCGGTTTGGTTTGCTTGTCGAACCGGCGCCGGGATAAAAGTTTTTCATAATAGGTGCTGAGGTAGATATGTTCCGGCACGCTGGCTTGTGGCGTGAGTATCTGTTCCACATCGAAGTTGAAGCGCTGGCCGTGTTCGTGGCTGCGCGGCAACCCGGCGACCACGCCGATCACCTCGATGTCGCGTCCCTGCCATTCGTCCGGCAGTGCAACGGCGAGGCGCTGTTCGGCCTGCCATGCGGCGTGATAGAAGCCGAGGCCGAAGGCGAAGGCGGCGAGGAGCAGGGTGTGGATGGAGCGGACGATCAGATGCTGAAAATTATTCTCTCTTTCAACGACCCTCACCCTAACCCTATCCCGCCAGCGGGATAGGGGATGGAGTAGTGGAAAGCCCAGCAGCAGCCATACCCAGCCAAAGTCAGGCAGTGCTGCCTGCTGTTGCAGCAGCCACACACCCAGGGCAAAGAAAATGGCGAAGATAACCATGCGCATAGATTAGCGCAAAGGCAAAGGAACGTCCGATTAATTCATTAGCAGTAGCGTGGTTTTGATATGGAGTGCGGCGACGTGTCGCCGCTTTGAGAAGGCGGCGACACGTCGCCGCACTCCATATCAAAACCACGCTACTGCTAATGAATTAATCGGACGTTCCTTTGCCTTTGCGCTAATCTATGC
>JANLIB010000069.1 GCA_024653675.1 Gallionella sp.
ATTCAGATTTCGTCATTCCGGCGAAGGCCGGAATCCAGTATTTTCAAAAGGCTGGACACCGGCCTTCGCCGGTGTGACGAATTTTTAGAGGTGCCCTTAAAGGAAATCGGCTGCAAATCCGATTCGCTTCGATTCTTCAAGTCAGACAGGCTGCTAGTGAACAATTTTTGCTTGTGACACAGTAGGGCTAGAGGACAATCTGGCGTATTGCCGGACACGCGTCGCCGGTCTCGCGATCCGATAAGTGTTCTTGCCCTCGCGCTTGGCCTGATACAAGGCCAGATCCGCGCTCTTTATCAGCGTGTCCGCGTCCTCGCCATGGGCGGGGTAGATACTGACACCAGCGCTGGCAGTTACGCTAACGGTATGCCCCTCGATGTCATAAGGTTGCGACAATGCCTCGATCACTTTTAACGCCACCATGGACGCATCGTCGGTACCGCTGACGTGCCACAGCACTATGACGAATTCGTCACCGCCCAGGCGCGCCACCGTATCCTCTCCGCGCACCGTTGCGACCAAGCGCTCTGCGACCCGATTAAGCAGAACGTCCCCGGCACCATGCCCTAGGGTGTCGTTGATCTGCTTGAATCCGTCCAGATCCAGATACACCACCGCCATGGCGCTCTTGTTCCTGCGCGCATGAACCATGGCCATCGACATTCTGTCGGCTAGAAGTCGTCTGTTCGCAAGCCCTGTCAACGGGTCCCTCAGCGCCAGGGTTTTCAGCATTATGCCGTGATTGCGAGACACCTCGTGCAACAGGCGGACTTCCAGCATGTTGTGTACGCGCGCCAGCACTTCGGCCAGATCATACGGCTTGCTGATGAAATCTTTCGCGCCGTCCTGCAGCGCGTGCAACTTGTGCGCCGGATAGGCGGTGATGGCCAGCACCGGCAGGTAGCCTTCGGTTTCGATTTCCTTCAGGCACTTCATGACCTGGAAACCATCCATGTGCGGCATCACGAGATCGAGCAGGATCAGGTCGTAGCGGTTCTTGCGGTGAAGCTCGCAGACCTCAAGCGGATCCATCGTTGATGTAACGTAGCGATAGCCGGCTCCGTGCAGCATTTTCTCCAGCAGCCGCACATCAGCGCCCTGATCGTCCACGATCAGGATTTTGCCGTGAAGAATGTCGGATGGACCTATCATGGGAATCGCTATGTGTTAAACCCAGATAATCCATTAGAAAAAACTGTGTCATACCGGCGCAGGCCGGGATCCAGATGATTAACAAATTCCCACGTCAGTGGGACAACATCATGGCTTTGTCCGCTTCGCGGAGTGTTTTTTATTGCTGGATTCCGGCCTGCGCCGGAATGACGGCCTAATGGATTTTTTGGGTTAAAAATCATCCCGAGTGCTTCTTGAAGATATCGCGGAACGCCTGGTCGTTTTGCTTGAACGCCGCAAGAATAGCCGGGTCGAAATGCTCCGGCTGGGTGCGGCCATCACCGCGCGTAATGATGTCCACGGCCTTGGAGTGGTCGAAGGCGGGCTTGTAGGGACGCTTGCTGCGCAGGGCGTCGTAGATGTCGCAGATATTCATGATGCGCGCCGCCAGTGGGATATCCTCGCCCCGCTTGCCGCCCGGATAGCCCCCGCCGTCCCAGCGCTCGTGGTGATTGAGCGCGATCATGGCGCCCATCATGAGATAGGGCGACTTGCTGTTGCCGAGGATCTTCGCGCCCATCGCGGCGTGCCCCTTCATGATCTCCCATTCATCCGGCATGAAGCCGCCCGGCTTGAGCAGGATATGGTCGGGGATGCCTATTTTGCCTACGTCGTGCATCGGGCCCGCTAAAAATATCTTGTCGACGAACGCTTCATCCAGGTCGAGCATCCTGGCAAACTCGCGGCAGTAATAGCTGATGCGCTGCACGTGGGCGCCGGTGTCTTCATCCTTGTATTCCGCCGCGCGCGTCAGCGTGAAAATGGTTTCCAGATTACCTTCTTTAAGGTCGGCGGTCCTTTCACGCACACGCTGTTCCAGCACGTCGTTATAATTGTGCAATGCCTTATGCAACAGGCGCACTTCCAGCATGTTATGAACGCGCGCCAGCACCTCGGCCAGATCAAACGGCTTGCTGATGAAATCCTTCGCGCCTGCCTGGAACGCGCGCAGCTTGTGATCCGGTTGGGCGGTAATCACGAGCACCGGAAGATAGCCATCCGGTTCAATTTCCTTGAGCCCCTCCATCACCTGGAATCCATCCATGCCGGGCATTTGCAGATCGAGCAGGATCAAGTCGTAGTGGTTCTTGAGGTAAAGCTCGCAAACCTTGCCCGGGTCCATCGTGGCCATGGTTGAAATATAACCGGCGCTGTGCAGAATCCGCTCGAGCAGCAAGATATTGGCTTCCTGGTCGTCAACGATCAGGATTTTGCCGTGAAGAATGTCCGATGAACTTATCATGGGAATCGCAGCTCCTTATTTTTCATTTAGCAGATTTTTTCTGCAAATGTAGGTTGGGTTAGCGGTTTCATCGCGTAACCCAACGTGCGCAATGTTGGGTTACGCAAAAACGCTAACCCAACATCTACATATCTCACCTCACCAGAACCGTCGCCAGCCCAAACAGCATCGCCAGAGCCGCCACATCGGTGGCTGTGGTGAGCACAATGCTCGAAGCGGTGGCGGGGTCGGCGCCGAATTTCTTCAGAGCGAGCGGCACGATGGCGCCACAAATACCGCTGATGACGCAGCTGCCGGTCATGGCGAGGAACACGACGACGCTGAGCATCGGGGCGGTAGACAAGTGCATGAGGGTGGCGGCCGCGAACATGGCCGTGGCCGCCACCAGCCCAACGAGCACGCCATTCAGCAAGCCGAGCAGCGCTTCCTTCGTGACCAGCGCTTTTTCCTTGCCCGCTTTCAGATCGCCCAAGTTGAGCCCGCGCAGGGTGATCGCCAGCGTCTGGCCGCCGGTGTTGTTCGTCTGGCTGATCAGCACCGGCACGAACACGGCAAGAATCAGCAGCCGGTTAATGGTGTCATGAAAGAGCAACACCATGCCGCCGCCCAACAGTGAGGTGAGCAGATTGAATTGCAGCCAGGGGTGACGGAGCCGCAGGCTCCGCGACCATGGCGTGGCAAGACGTTCCTCCTTTTCGACGCCCACCATGACGCCAGGCTGGGCGCTCAACTCGATCGACCACTTCTTCTCCGCCACGAGTTCATCGTAGAGTTTTTTTGTTTCCAGATGCAGCAGGCGGACTTCGAGCATGTTGTGAACGCGCGCCAGCACCTCGGCCATATCGAACGGTTTGCTGACGAAATCCTTTGCCCCGGCTTTCAGCGCGCGCAGCTTGTGATCCGGTTGGGCGGTAATCACGAGCACCGGAAGATAACCGTCCGGCTCAATTTCCTTGAGTCCTTCCATCACCTGGAATCCGTCCATGCCGGGCATCAGAAGATCGAGCAGGATCAAGTCGTAGCGGTTCTTGCGATGCAGTTCGCAGACCTCAGCCGGATCCATCGTGGACGTGACGGAAACATAGCCGGCGCCGCGCAGCATTCGTTCGAGCAGATGAACATTGGCTTCCTGATCGTCAACAATCAGGACTTTGCCGTGAAAAATATCGGATGAACTTATCATGGTTTTGTAGGGGCGCAATTCACCGCGCCCATGGTTTTGATATATTTAAAAATCAGGGCGTGATAAATCACGCCCCTACCGATTTTTACCTGCAAATTTCAGCGCCAGTTCAAGCGCCTCCATGAACTCATCGACCTTGATCGCGGAGGCTCTTAATCTCGTCACTTTGGCGGCGGATCAGATCGCGGCTCACCTCAACTTCCATAACCTTTTGTTCCAGCGCTTTGATGTAGTTGTTCGTTTCCAGGTGCAACAGGCGCACTTCCAGCATGTTGCGGACGCGCGCCAGCACCTCGGCCTGCTCAAACGGCTTGCTGATGAAATCCCTCGCGCCGGCCTGGAGCGCGCGCAGCTTGTGACCCGGATGGGCGGTGATCACGATGACAGGAAGATAGCCGCCCGGTTCAACTTCCTTGAGCCCTTCTGTCACCTGGAATTGGTGTTTCAGGGACAATTCAAGAAGCAAATCCTGCGGTTCAATTTCCTTGAGCCCCTCCATCACCTGGAATCCGTCCATGACCGGCATCTGCAGATCGAGCAGGATCAAGTCGTAGCGATTCTTGAGGTGAAGCGCGCAGACCTCAAGCGGGTCCGTCGTTGATGCGACGGAAGCATAGCCGGCATAGGCCAGCATCCGCTCGAGCAGAAGAACATTGGCTTCCTGATCATCGACGATCAGGATCTTGCCGTGCAGAATGTCAGATGAACTTATCATGGTTTTGTCGGGGCGCGATTCAACGCGCCCATGGTTTTGATACATTTAAAAAACAGGGTGTGATGGCTTTGCATAGCCATTCCACTAGTGTTTAATTGCATTATTAAATATGCCATTTTTAACAAATATCCGTAGGTCGGGTTAGCGGCAGGAAACAACAAGCGCTTTTCACGTTTGCTTCCT
>JANLIB010000072.1 GCA_024653675.1 Gallionella sp.
AGGAAGCAAACGTGAAAAGCGCTTGTTGTTTCCTGCCGCTAACCCGACCTACGGATATTTGTTAAAAATGGCATATTTAATAATGCAATTAAACACTAGACTGCAACCGGCGATTCGTCCACGAATCGGTTTTCGCAGGGATATTGCCCGCAAGGGCAATAACTCGCAAAAACACGAAAGCCACGAAACAAAACAAGTTTTTGCAGAGGTCATGAAGTCTTTTGAATTTTTTGTGTTTTTTGTGCCTTTCGTGGACAACTGCTTTTTCTGAATTCCTGATTCTCACCATGTCCGATACTTTGCAACTTGCCAAATCCCTGATCGCGCGCCGCTCACTCACGCCCGATGATGCGGGATGTCAGGACATCCTGATCGAACGCCTGGAAAAGCTCGGTTTCAACATCGAACGGATGCGCTTCGGCAACGTGGACAATTTCTGGGCGCGGCGCGGCACAGCCAGCCCCGTCATCGTATTTGCCGGGCATACCGATGTGGTGCCTACCGGGCCGGTGGATGGCTGGTTCAGTCCGCCTTTCGAGCCGGCCATCCGCGACGGTATGTTGTATGGACGCGGCGCAGCCGACATGAAGACCTCCATCGCGGCCTTCATCACAGCCATTGAAGATTTCCTCGCTCGGCACCCCAGGCATGACGGCTCGATCGCTTTGCTCATCACTTCCGACGAAGAGGGCGTGGCAGTTGACGGCACGGTGCGTGTGGTTGATGCCCTGAAGAAGCGCGGCGAGACAATCGATCATTGCATCGTCGGCGAGCCCACCTCGAACAAGCGGGTCGGCGACACGATCAAGAACGGCAGGCGCGGTTCGCTGTCCGGCACGCTGACCGTCAAAGGCGTCCAGGGGCACATCGCATATCCGCACCTGGTAAAGAACCCGATACACATGGCCGCACCGGCGATCGCAGAACTCGCCGCAACCACATGGGACAACGGCAATGAATATTTCCCGCCGACCTCCTGGCAGATATCCAACATCAACGGCGGCACGGGCGCGGCCAACGTCGTCCCGGGCACGGTGGAAATCCTGTTCAACTTCCGTTTCTCCACTGCCAGCACAGAGCAGGAACTGAAAGACAAGGTGCATGCGATCCTGGACAGGCATGGCCTTGACTATGACTTGCAGTGGGAATTGTCCGGCAACCCCTATCTCACCGCCAAGGGCAGCCTGGTCGCAGCAATCAGCCGCGCGATCGAACAGTCCTACGGCATTACCCCGGAACTTTCCACCAGCGGCGGCACCTCTGACGGGCGCTTCATCGCCGGCATCTGCCCGCAGGTCATCGAATTCGGGCCATTGAACGCCACGATACACAAACTCAACGAATGCGTAGCCGTGGCCGACATCGAACCGCTCAAACTCACTTACCGGCGCACCCTTGAAATTCTGCTTAATGTATGAGCCGCTATTTTTCCGAAGCATTAACCAGCTTGCACACCGTGCGCGACTGCCTGCGTTTCGCGGTGAGCCGCTTCAATCAGGCCGGATTATTTTTCGGGCACGGCAGCGAAGATGCCTACGACGAAGCCTCGTATCTCATCCTGCATACCCTGCACCTGCCGCTGGACCGGCTCGATCCATTTCTTGAAGCGCATCTGACCGACAGCGAGCGCACTGAAGTATTGAGCATCATTCAGCGGCGCGTCGAGAAACGCATCCCGGCGGCCTACCTGACCCATCAGGCATTGCTCGGCGGCTTCAGTTTTTATGTGGATGAACGTGTCATCGTGCCGCGCTCGTTCATCGCCGAATTGCTGCAAAATCAGCTCAGCCCATGGATCGCCGATCCTGAAGCAATCCACAGCGTGCTCGACCTGTGCACCGGCAGCGGCTGCCTCGCGATCATCGCCGCGCTCGCATTTCCCTATGCCGGCGTGGATGCGGTGGACTTGTCGGAAGACGCATTGGCCGTAGCGGAGCGCAACGTCGCCGACTACCATCTTCAAGATCGTGTGAGCCTGATCGAGTCTGATCTTTTTTCCAGGCTCGGCGATAAACAATACGATCTGATCGTCAGCAACCCGCCTTATGTCAATGAGGAATCAGTCAAGTCCTTGCCTCAGGAATACAGGCACGAACCGGAAATGGCGCTCGGCAGCGGCCATGACGGCCTGGATGCCACCCGCACCATCCTCAAACATGCCGCGCAACATCTCACCGAAAACGGCCTGCTGGTCGTCGAGATCGGCCACAATCGCGACACGCTGGAAGCCGCTTACCCCGGCCTGCCGTTTACCTGGCTGGATGTTTCTGCGGGCGATCAGTTCGTGTTCATGCTGCACAAGAATGACATACTCTAAATCATGAATCTGGTTATTGACAAAGTTAGACGCGAGGCCAGCAGCTTGCTGGATGCGCAACGTCGTTCTGATCTTGGGCAATACATGACTCCCTCCTCCATTGCCACGTTTATGGCTTCGCTTTTTTCCTACAACGGGCAAGCCAGATTGCTGGATGCCGGTGCAGGGGTAGGCTCTTTAACTTCGGCATTTTTCGATCAAGCCCTGCAAGAAGGAACAGCAGTTGACGCAGAGACATGGGAGATCGACAACACACTGGGCAGCTACCTGAAAAACACACTCGACGAATATGTGCTGCGGGGGCAAGGCCGCATCAAAGCTCACATTCATGCAGCAGATTTTATCGAGGATGCAACTTCTTCCATACAGTTCAGCAGCAATAACCATTACACACATGCAATTCTCAATCCTCCTTACAAGAAAATAAGCTCAAACTCAAAACACCGTAAGTTATTACGAACGGTAGGCATTGAGACGGTCAATTTGTACACGGCATTCGTTGCGCTAACCGTGCTGCTGATGGGGAAAGGCGGCGAGGTTGTCGCGATTATTCCTCGTTCATTTTGCAACGGCAGTTATTACCGCCCATTCCGCAATTTGATTTTAAGGACATGCTCCATTCGCCAACTGCATTTATTCGAGAGCCGGAACCAGGCATTCCAGGATGATGAGATTTTGCAAGAGAACATCATCATTCACCTGATCAAAGGCGAACCACAAGGCTCAGTCATTGTATCCACCTCGCATGACGCAAAATTTCTGGACTACCGGCAGACTACTTTTGATGCTGCCGTAATTGTGAAGCCAAATGATATAGAGCAATTTATCCACATTCCGACAGCTACCGGGCAAACAAGCGTCCCCAGGCTTTGCGCACACACGTTATACGACATCGGACTGGAGGTTTGTACCGGGCCAGTGGTGGATTTCAGATTGAAAGAATATTGGCTTGGTGAACCTGCAGAAGGCGCCGCTCCCCTGCTCTATCCTCACCATTTCACCGATGGTTTTCTATGCTGGCCCAAATCACACAAGAAACCCAACGCGTTGCAGCTTGCCTCCAATGTCAGCAAATGGCTGATGCCACGTGGCCACTATGTGCTCGTTAAACGCTTTTCCGCAAAGGAAGAACGCCGTCGCCTCGTGGCATACCATTTACCCTACGAGGCATTGGATGCTGCACATATTGGCTTTGAGAATCATTGGAACGTGTTCCACATCGGGAAGCACGGAATGGACGAGGACACCGCCAAGGGACTGACCACATTTCTCAATTCGACCGTTCTTGACGAGCACTTTCGGGTGTTCTCAGGCCACACGCAGGTAAATGCCACCGATCTGCGCAATATGCGCTACCCAAGCCGCGAACAGTTGCGGAAACTCGGCCAGCGCGCAATAGATCAGCCTAACGACCAGGCCAGCATTGACCGATTGATTGAGGAGCTGGCAGGGTTGAAAAACTACTGCATGCAATAATACTGCGTCACATTTGTCAGGAACCCTATGGTACTTCTTGGTTTTGATCCCGGCGGCATCAATAGCTTTGGCTGTGCAACACTTCACGTTGATGAAGTTGGCAAAATTGTCAGCCTTGCAACCGGCGTTGTCTCCAATGCGCCTGAAGCCGTGCGCAATGCCCAGAGCACAACTTCTGCACCTGCAGGTATCGGCATTGATGCTCCGTTGTTCTGGGTGCAAGAGGGTGATCGACGAGTCGATTCATATCTTCGAGACCGTGTACGGGCAGCCTGTGGTCATAACGGCACAGTGAACAGCGTCAACTCGCTCCGAGGCGCGTGTCTCGTTCAAGGCATCCTTACCGCACGAATTATTGCTGCTTCGTGGCCGTCTGCCACTATCACGGAAGCACATCCAAAGGCACTTTTGCGCCTACACGCCGAGGCAGAGCGCTTTGTCACAAATCATCTTCCGCTCATCCATATAGAACATGAACGCGACGCTGCACTTGCCGCATTTGCAGCTTGGGCCGCAGTTACAACCCGACAATCTTGGCGCAACCTCGTACTGGAAGAGATTGATCCATTTTTTCCCGGTGGAAAAGAGGTGTCATATTGGTTTCCACAATGAGCAAGCCTGATATCAAGAGAGCAGAAGCGCATAGCCCACGCTGGGGCGAAATCATGCGCAAATTTCTATCCGTCGTTGCATGGGAAACCGAAGTATGGTGCGCCAGTGACCCAACCCACCTGATTCATTTCAACGGAATCCGTTTTCTTGGCCCTTACGCCAAATAGTAATTTCGGGATACGTGTCCATGCCGGTCGATCACTACGAAAACTTCCCGGTCGCCTCGATCTTATTGCCCAGGCGGCTGCGCAAGCCGGTTGCGGCGATTTACCATTTCGCCCGGGCGGCGGACGACATTGCAGATGAGGGCGAATTGCCCAACGGCGAACGCCTGCATCGGCTCCATGAATTCCGTGCCGAACTTGCGCGCATTGCCGCAGACGAAACGCCGCTGACGCCGCTGTTCCAGGATCTCTCCACGGAAGTCCATCAACACGCGCTGCCGGTTCAGCCGTTCTACGATCTGCTCGACGCATTCTCTCAGGACGTAGTGAAGAAACGTTACGCCAATTACATTGAACTGCTGGATTACTGCCGGCGCTCGGCCAATCCGGTCGGCAACCTGCTGCTGCATCTCTATCATGAAGCCACTCCGCAGAACATTTCCTATTCGGATGCGATCTGCACTTCGCTGCAACTCATCAATTTCTGGCAGGATGTCGCGAAGGACTACGCGATCGGCCGCATCTACATTCCGCTGGACGATCTCGCGCTATACGGCGTGAGCGAAGAACAGATCGCTCTGGGCATTGCCGGCGATGCCTGGCGCGAATTGATGAAATTCCAGGTAGATAACGCACGCGCCATGATGATGGCCGGCGCGCCGCTGGGCAATATCCTCACCGGGCGCATCGGGCTGGAGATGCGCATGATTATTGCGGGCGGGTTGCGCATACTCTCCAAACTGGAAAGCGCGCAGTTCGACATGTTTCGCCGCCGCCCGGTGTTGCGCCCGTTCGACTGGGTTATCATGCTGGGTAGGGGCGTGATTTATCACGCCCTCGTTAATCCACGCGGATGAATCTGGGCGCGATGACTTTGCATAGCCATTCCACTAGGTTGTCAAAATACAACAACCAAGTGGCTGGTTAAATCGCGCCCCTACAAATAACATGACACCAGACCAATACTGCCAGGAAAAAACCGCCGCCAGCGGTTCCAGCTTCTACTACAGCTTCCTGTTTCTGCCGCCAGACAAACGCCGCGCCATTACCGCGCTGTACGCCTTCTGCCGCGAGGTGGATGATGTGGTGGACGAATGCTCGGACGAACAAGTGGCGCGCACCACGCTCAATTGGTGGCGCACACAGGTGGCGGATATCTATGGCGGCAAGCCGCAGCATCCGGTGGCCATCGCGCTGGTTCCGGTGGTGCGGCAATTCAATCTGGCGCAGGAACACCTGCTGGAGATCATCGACGGCATGGAGATGGACCTGAGCCAGACGCGCTATGCCGACTTCAAATCGCTGCAACTCTATTGCTACCGCGTCGCCTCGGTGGTCGGCCTGCTTGCAGCGGAAATTTTCGGCTACACCGACCGCAAGACACAGAAGTACGCGCATGACCTCGGCATCGCCTTCCAGCTCACCAACATCATCCGGGATGTCGGCGAAGACGCGCGGCGCAACCGCATCTATCTGCCGATGGATGAAATGCAGCAATTCGGCGTGACGGCGGCGGACATCCTGAATGCGAAGGAAACAGAGAATTTCCAAAAGCTGATGCTGTTCCAGATCGAACGCGCACAGCGCTACTATCAACAGGCATTCGAGCATCTCCCCGCAGCGGATCACAAAGCGCAGCGCGCCGGCCTGATCATGGCCGCGATCTACCGCGCGACGCTGGATGAAGTGGCCGCCAGCGGCTGCCACGTCCTGAAGGAGCGCGTCTCGCTCACTCCGTTGCGCAAACTGTGGCTGGCCTGGAAGACTTGGATAAAAAACTGACCGCCATGAAACATTCCGTCATTCCGGCGAAGGCCGGAATCCAGTTTATAAATGGACTAGACACCGGCCTCCGCCGGTGTGACGAATATGGGTTCACTTAGAGCCTCACTGAACTCAATTCCCCCACCCCAACCCTCCCCCGGAGGGAGAGGGGGCAATCGTGAAAAACACGCTTTGAACCCGGCCATCATCGGCGGCGGCTACGCCGGCATGGCTGCCGCAGTCGCGTTGGCCGGGCACGGTATCCCGGTCACCGTGTTTGAAAGCGCCCGGCAGCTCGGCGGGCGGGCGCGCGGCTTCCCCCTCTCCCACCGGGGGAGGGTTGGGGAGGGGGAAACGATGCTCGATAACGGCCAGCACCTGCTGCTCGGCTGCTATCGCCAGACCCTGCGCCTGATCGAACTGACCGGCGGCAATATCGAAAAAGATTTCCTGCGCCTGCCGCTGCAACTTGATCTGCACGGCGAATTTTATCTCAAGGCGCCACGCCTTCCTGCCCCGCTCAACTTGCTGGCAGCGCTGTTCATGGCACAAGGACTGACATGGAGCGAACGCATGAAAGCCGTGCGCTTCATGCTCGCGCTGCGCCGCATCAACTTCACGCTCCCCTCCCCCGCAGGCGGGGGAGGGGCTGGGGGAGAGGGCAACGACATGACCGTTGCCGATCTGCTCGCCCAACACGGTCAGGATGCCGGCCTCGTCCATAAGCTCTGGGAACCGCTGTGCATCGCCGCGCTTAATACGCCAATCAGCAAGGCTTCCGCGCAAGTGCTGCTCAACGTGCTGCGCGACGCGCTGAACCGGTCGCGCGCCGACAGCGACATGCTGCTGCCGCGCATAAACTTCACCGCGCTGTTCCCGCAACGCGCCGCAAATTATGTCGAACAGCATGGCGGCAAGGTCTATACCTCATGCGGCGTAGATGCGCTGCGCCCGCTCGAAGACAGCATCGAAATAACCACCGCGCGTGGTACAGAAAGATTCAGCCACGTCATCTGCGCCACATCGCCAGCAGTTGCCGCAAAATTGCTGCGCCCGATTTCTGGACTCGAATCTGTCGTCGCGCAAATCGAAGCCTTGCAGCATCAACCGATCTACACCGTCTATCTGCAATATCCGGTTACAGTGCGCTTGCCGCACCCCATGCTCGGCCTGCACCAACGCTACAGCCAGTGGCTGTTCGACAAGGGGCAGATCAGCGGTCAACACGGCCTGCTCGCCGCAGTCATCAGCGCGGAAGGCATCCATCAGGAATTATCCCAGGATGAACTGGCGCAAAAGGTGATCGCGGAACTTTGCGAAGAATTCGGCATTTCAGGGCAACCGGCATGGGTCAAGGTCATCGCCGAACAACGCGCCACGTTCTGCTGCGCACCCAACCTGCAACGTCCCTCACAACAAACACCCGTGCCCCGCCTGCTGCTGGCCGGTGATTACACGATGGGTGATTATCCGGCGACTCTGGAAGGCGCGGTGATGAGCGGGTTGAAATGCGCGGATGTGATTGCAAATACGCTGGGATAGCCAAGCTCGATGACGCTGCAAAATGCAGATAACCTGGCGGTGTTCCGCAGGTATATCAGCCATATCCCGCAGATAGTTCTATTTGAGCCCGCCTCGCGTTAACCATGCGTTGTATATTTCGTCCGCCCAGAAACTCTGAAAATAGGAAATGACGGCGAGATTCTCTTTTTCATTCAATTTATCCTTGAAGCCCGGCATCTTCCCTCCCAATGGGACCCCTCCCTCTTCAATGACTCTCTTCAACATACCCAAAGGATGATGCCAGGCATGGGCGCTTCCATCCAATGGGGGCGGGGGAAAACTTTGATCCGGGGAACGTTCTTTCCAGTTTGCCGTTCCTTGCGCGTTTTCCCTATGGCAGCCAATGCAATATTTCGCATACACTTTCCTGCCCAGTTCAACCTGAGACTGTGCGTACCATCTCCCTGCCACCCTGGGCTCGTCGCTGCCTTTCTCGCAACCCGCAAACACCACGCAAAAAAACAACAGCCAAACACATTTATTCATTGTTCACCTCACTCCTGACTATTTGATCTTCACAACTTCACCCGATTCAGCCCGAGCACATTGACAATCGCCGGCGATTGTCAATGTGCTCGGGCTGAAGTACATCGCAGCGGGAGCGATGATGGGGGACAGCAGCAATCCGAAAAACGGGGCAACGCTCCTGCCGCCGCTCTTCATCCGCCCGGCACGCATACAACCTGAATCACTCTCCCAGGTCGCGCTTCTTCTGCTCAAATTCCTCGCGTTCGATCTCGCCCCGTGCGTAGCGCTCTTTCAGCATGTCGAGCGCGGATTTCTCCGACCCGCTCTTCCCGCAAGCGCCGGAACCCGAGAAGCATTTCACCAGCATCACAATACCGGCAATCAACAACCCCCAAAACAACAGCATGCCCAACCCCATGCCGCCCCAGCCCCAACCGTAGTCACCCATATATCCCCACATTTCGCTCTCCTTTCCATACCCAATTCATCCTAAAAAACGTAGTTGTCCGCAGATTACGCAGATTTCCGCCGATTAAACAACAGATAACCTAGTATTGCCGACCCACCTTTTGGGTGAAGTGAAACTTGCCAGCAACCCTCTGAAAATCTGCGTTAATCTGCGTAATCTGCGGATTGAACTGAGGTTTTTAGG
>JANLIB010000078.1 GCA_024653675.1 Gallionella sp.
TAACCCAACATTACCAAGCCGGTGACATTCAAAGCTGTTGGGTTACGCGATGAAACTGCTAACCCAACCTACGAAAAAACAGGTGTTACACGGTACTAGGAAAGCTCCAATAATTCGTCATTCCGGCGGAGGCCGGAATCCAGCGGTTTTATCTAACATGCCTTTTGGCTTTGTCCCCCGCGTTGCGGGGGAGTTCTTTCACTGGACTGGATTCCGGCCTCCGCCGGATAACCAGCGACTTGATCGCTTGCGGGCTTAGTCGAATGGCTAGTTGTTTCATCAATGACGGAATTTTATAATTTCAAATAAATTCGAACATGAATACCGTATTGACCAACTGCAAACGCATCGTCGTCAAGGTAGGCAGCAGCCTGGTGACGAACCAGGGCGCCGGGCTGGACCTCAAGGCGCTCGGCAACTGGGCGCGCCAGATCGCTGCGCTCAACGCAGGCGGACATGAAGTCGTGCTGGTTTCGTCCGGCGCGATCGCCGAAGGCATGCAACGCCTCGGCTGGAACAAACGCCCCACCTCGATACACGATCTGCAGGCCGCAGCCGCGGTGGGCCAGATGGGCCTGGTGCAAGCCTATGAAAGCTGCTTCCGCAAGCACGAACTGCATGCCGCGCAAGTGTTGCTGACGCATGCCGATCTGGCCGATCGCGAACGCTACCTGAACGCGCGCGCCACGCTGACCACCCTGCTCGCCTTGCGCGTCATCCCGATCATCAACGAGAACGACACCGTGGTCACCGACGAGATCAAATTCGGCGACAACGACACGCTGGGCGCGCTGGTCACCAACCTGATCGAAGCCGACGTGCTGATCATCCTCACCGATCAGGACGGCCTGTATACCGCCGATCCGCGCAACGATGCCAAGGCCACGCTGGTCCGCGAGGCGCTGGCCGGCGATGCACAACTGGAAAGCATGGCGGGCGGTTCAGGCAGCCACATCGGGCGCGGCGGCATGATCACCAAGATACTCGCGGCGAAACGCGCGGCACGCAGCGGCGCGCATACCGTCATCGCCTCCGGACACGAACGCGATGTGCTGCTGCGCCTGCTGCAAGGCGAATCCATCGGCACGCTGCTCACCGCCCCCGCCCTCACTCTCGCGGCACGCAAACAATGGCTGGCTGATCACCTGCAAGTGGCGGGCAAACTGGTGCTCGATGCAGGCGCGGTGAAGGCATTGCGCAGCGAAGGCAAGAGCCTGCTGCCGATAGGCGTCAAGAGCGTCGCCGGGGAGTTCGAACGCGGCGCGGTGGTCGCCTGCGTGAACGAAGACGGACTGGACATCGCGCGCGGGCTGACCAACTACAACGCCGCAGAGGCGCGCCTCATCGCACAACATGCCAGCAAGGAAATCGAAAGTTTGCTTGGGTATGGCGGCGATGCCGAGATCATTCACAGAGACAACTTAGTATTGTTGTAGAACAACAATGCCAAGGAGCTTCTGATCAAGTCCTACAAGGATCAATCGAGTCTGAACCCCATTGATTCTTGTGCTGTTGGGTGCGATGGGCATCGTAACATGTGCGACGGCAAGTGAGAATGCTGCGTGCGTGGCGGGAAAACGCTGCTGACAGCAGGTGCATCAAATCGGATGAGCATCACCGAAACGCAAACAGGCTTTTGATTTTGAACAGGAGTTGCAGAATGCAAAAACATAAAGCGAAGTTACACCCTTCAATTTCGATTCAACCCCAAGGTAATCGCCGCCAGCTTGATGCTCTTCTCCAGTTGCGTTTGGATCATCATTCGCTCTTCAATACTCAACTGCTTGAAGATTTTTCCCATGCAACATTTTCTCCCAAAGATGTTGCACCTGGTTTTTGAGTGCGCCCCGGTATTACCCGTGAAAAAGGATTCTGCGGCCATTAAGAGCTACTTGCTTTACTGCCTGGGAGTGTTGCTGCTTGCACTACCACCGCACTCCGCAATAGCCGACGAGGTCCGGATGAAAAACGGCGATCGGCTCACCGGCGAAATCGTCAGGATGGAAAA
>JANLIB010000079.1 GCA_024653675.1 Gallionella sp.
CATCGGGCGATTGATCTTTTAACAATCGCGCAGAAATCTGCGCTCCTACAATGCCGTTCTGGCTGTTCACATAAGTTCCAGACAGCTTGCAACACTACACTAGCACCCTCGTTGCCCTGTAAAGTTGAAGGATGAAATAATGATCAAGTTAGGACTCAACATCGATCACGTCGCCACGCTGCGCCAGGTTCGCGGCGCGCGTTATCCAAACGTGTTGCGCGCCGCACTGCTGGCGGAATCAGCCGGGGCCGATGCGATCACGCTGCACCTGCGCGAAGACCGCCGGCACATCCAGGATCGCGATGTTGAGACGCTGCGTGACATGCTGCAAACACGCATGAATCTGGAAAGCGCCGTTACCGATGAAATGCTGAACATCGCATTGCGCATCAAACCCCACGACCTGTGCCTGGTTCCGGAGCGGCGCGAAGAGCTGACCACTGAAGGCGGGCTGGACGTGGTGCGCTATTTCGACACTATCAAGGTGGCCTGCGGGCGCTGTTCCGAAGCGGGCATCCGCGTATCGTTGTTCATCGACCCTGACCAGAAGCAGATCGATGCGGCGCGCCGCACCGGCGCGCCGGTGGTGGAATTGCACACCGGCAAATACGCCGATGCGGACAGCGTCCCGGAATACGAGCGTGAACTGGAGCGCCTTCGCGTCGCGGCTGCCCATGCCCACACGCAAGGCTTGCAGGTGAATGCCGGGCATGGCCTGAATTACCACAACGTGCAGCCTGTCGTGGAGATACCATATCTGGCCGAACTCAACATCGGCCATGCTATCATTGCCGAATCATTGTTCATCGGCCTGGAAGCGGCGGTGAAAAAAATGAAAGTCCTTTTGACAGCCGGGTTCCCGCAGCCCTCACCTCAATCCTCTCCCGCTTGCGGGAGAGGAGGCGATGGTACCTTCCCCCTTGCAGCGGGAAGGCTCGGATGAGGGTTTCCCTGCGGGAATGACTGATGATCTTTGGTATTGGCACGGATATCGTTGACTATGCACGGATTGAATCCATGTGGGCTCGATTCGGCAATCGCTTTGCCGAACGCCTGCTGAGCGAGCGCGAGAGGCCTGAATTCCAGTCGCACGGGCATCAAGCCCGTTTTCTGGCGAAACGTTTCGCGGCCAAAGAAGCTTTCGCCAAGGCGGTCGGCAGCGGAATGCGCCATCCCGTCACCCTGCGTCGCATCAGTGTCATTCATGACGCACTTGGCAAACCAATGCTGCAATTTGATGAAGTACTGCGCAGCCATCTTGCGCAACTCGGTATCAGCGGTCACCATCTTTCCATCAGCGACGAGCGCAGCACGATCGTGGCCTTTGTGGTGCTGGAGACCTTATAGGGCAGGGAAGTAAAAGAGAAAAGGAGAGGAGAAAATGGTCCCCTTTAGTTCTTCGACGGTGGGAAGAATTGTCCGGGGAGGTGAGTGATGCTTGTTGAAGATGCGTGCAACTTTGCTTTCTCGTTAAGAATAAAACGTGTCCCCGATTATTCCCCCGAATTATTCCCGATTATTCCGATTATTCCGATTATTTGCGATTATTGTTGATTTTGAACAGGAGTTGCAGAATGCAAAAACATGAAGCGAAGCTACCCCCTTCAATTTCGATTCAACCCCAAGGTAATCGCCGCCAGCTTGATGATCTTCTCCAGTTGCGTTTGGATATTCATTCGCTCTTCAATACTCAACTACTTGAAGATTTTTCCCATGCAACATTTTCTCCCAAAGATGTTGCACCTGGTTTTTGAGCGTGCCCCGGCATTGCCCGTGAAAAAGGATTCTGCGGCCATTAAGAGCTACTTGTTTTACTGCCTGGTAGTGTTGCTGCTTGCACTACCACCGCACTCCGCAATAGCCGACGAGGTCCGGATGAAAAACGGCGATCGGCTCACCGGCGAAATCGTCAGGATGGAAAA
>JANLIB010000098.1 GCA_024653675.1 Gallionella sp.
GGTATACTTGGCTTGTCTGGAACAACAATGATCGGTAGGGGCGTGATTTATCGCGCCCTGTTCTATTCATTTATCAGGAGAAGGGCGCGATAAATCACGCCCTTCTCCTGATAAATGAATAGACCAGGGCGCGATAAATCACGCCCCTACCGATCATTGTTGTTCCAGACAAGCCAAGTATACCGCCGCATCAGGCTGGCTGCCGCTGCGCTGTGCCTGCCAGATCATTTCACTGAGGCATTCCATCATGCGGTGCTGAGCGTCGTGCTCGGATTCGAACTTCCGGGTCAGGCGCGCGAAATGCGCGCGTATCCCAGCGGGCTGGTCCATGGAGATATGTTCTTCGATAGCGAGGTGCATCATCAGGTGCAGGAAAGGGTTGGCCGCGCCCTGCTCCGGCAGGTAGTCCTTATCCTGATGAAGCTCCGGGTCTTCCAGCACTGCAAAATATTCCGGATGCTTGCCGATAAGTTGCGCGGCGAGGTCTTCCAGCGGCGTGAGCAACTCGCCACATCGCCGCTTGCGCCAGGACTCGAACAGAAAATTGCGCGCTTCATCGCGCGATGGATTGAATAGCAAAGTGTTTACTCCAAATTGATAACTACACGCCGTCATTCCCGCGAAAGCGGGAATCCAGCCGCTTGAACGAACCCCGCGTAGCGGAACAACATTATTCGGCTTTGCCTGCTGCGCAGAACTTATGAATTGCTGGATTCCCGCTTTCGCGGGAATGACGAACTATATGCTGTCCTCATTCCTTCTCTTTGTATTCGCACAGATCGTGAATGATACACGCGCCGCATTTCGGCTTGCGCGCCTGGCAGACATAACGTCCGTGCAGGATCAGCCAGTGGTGCGCATCGTGCTTGAATTCATCTGGAACGGTTTTGAGCAGTTTGTTTTCCACTTCCAGCACGGTCTTGCCGGGAGCCAGTCCGATCCGGTTGGCGACGCGGAAAATATGCGTATCCACCGCGATGACCGGCTGGCCGAACGCGATGTTGAGAATAACGTTCGCGGTCTTGCGGCCCACGCCGGGCAGCGCTTCCAGCTCTTCGCGGGTTTGCGGGACGGCGCCGCCGTGCCGTTCCATCAGCAACCTGCAGGTCTGCATCACATGTCTGGCCTTGGTCTTGTACAGGCCGATGCGCTGGATATATTCGCGCAACTTTTCTTCGCCGAGCGCAAGCAGCGCCTGCGGGGTATTGGCGGCCGGGTACAACTGCCGCGTGGCGGCATTCACGCTGACATCGGTGGCTTGCGCCGAGAGCATCACCGCCACCAGCAATTCGAACGGCGTGGAATATTCCAGCTCGGTGGCGGGGTGCGGGTTTGCCGCTTGCAGGCGCAGAAATATCTCGCGGCGTTTAGCTGGATTCATAAGCAAAGAAATATCCGGTGAAATGCATCAAGGTTTGCTGCCTGGATCAATAAGTCCATACCCAAGCCATGCCGAGTCCCTTGCCAAGCAGAGAAAGTTGCGGAACCCATTCCGGAACCCGGTTTCCAAACAGGCGCCAGGTATCCAGTGCGCCCGGAACGGCCAATGCCAAAGCGATACGGTCGTTTGAGTATCCGGTTGCTTGCGCCATTCCTGCGACATCTCCCTGCTTATGATCCTTGAGATAAACCAGATAAGCCAGGGTTATCCCGATATGTGAACAGACCACACCCGCGCCAAAATTGCCTGGCGGCACCTTCATTTCCCTGCCGTTGCCATCGCGAAGAACAAGCTCGGTCAGCAACCACTGTATTTGAAATCCGGCGGAAGCCACTTGCAAATGGCCGGATGCCGTGAACGTCGCTTCGGGGTAGACAATGGAAAAACCATCGTGGCCGACTTTATATCCCCTGGAGGCTGCAACCATGTAATGGCCAAGCTCGTGACCCGCGATGCCGCTAACGAAGCCAAGCGAAAATCTTCCCCAATCCGAACGTGCATCGTCAAAAGACCAGCCCGCGCAATACGCATTCGTGGACAACAATGAGGCTGATAAAAGCATCGCGTATCGAAAATATCTAATGGTCGCCTCTAAAATTTGTCGCAAGGGATGGGCGGTTTCTTGCCCAACTCGCAAAATACCGGATTCCGGCCTTCGCCGGATAACCAGCGGCTTGACCGCTTGCAGGCATAGTCGGACCAGTTGTTTCATCAATGACGAAATTTGAATTTTTTTAGGCGCCCTAATGGATATTCCAGAAGCTATCGAATTGCGGCGCAGCATTCGCCTATGAGCGCCGGGCCGCGATAGATCAGCCCGCTGTAGATCTGCACCAATGCTGCGCCGGCGCTGATCTTTTCTGCCGCATCCGCGCCGCTCAGGATGCCGCCGGCGCCGATGATGGGTAATGCGCCCTGCAATTCGGCAGCGAGCGCGCGGATCACGGCGGTGGATTTCTCGCGCAGCGGCGCGCCGCTCAGGCCGCCGGTTTCTGCGCCATGCGGGAGATTTGCCACGCCGTTGCGCGACAGCGTGGTGTTGGTGGCGATCACGCCTTCGATGCGATGCTGCATCAGCAGGCGCGCGATCTGTACGATTTGTCCGCCTTCCAGATCGGGCGCGATCTTCAGCGCGATGGGCACGTATCTGCCGTGTGTGTCGGCGAGCTTTTGCTGTTCGGCCTTGAGCAGTTTCAGCAGGCCGTTCAGCGCGTCTTCCCCTTGCAACTGGCGCAGATTTGCGGTGTTGGGCGAAGAGATGTTGACGGCGATGTAGCCGGCGTGCGGATACGCCTTGCGCAAACAGGTCAGATAATCATCGGCTGCATTTTCGATCGGCGTGAGGGCGTTCTTGCCGATGTTGATGCCCAATATGCCTTTGTACTCTGCCCGCTTCACGTTCTCGATCAGCGCATCCACGCCGTCGTTGTTGAAGCCCATGCGGTTGATGATCGCGTTGGCCTGAGGAATGCGGAACAGGCGCGGCTTCGGGTTGCCGGGTTGGGGTAGCGGTGTGACGGTGCCGATCTCGATGAATCCGAATCCGAGCGCCGCCAGCCCGTCTATGCAGCCGCCATTCTTGTCGAGTCCGGCAGCGAGGCCGACAGGATTGGGAAAGTCGAGCCCCATCACGGTGCGCGGATTATCCGGTATGCGCTCTGCAACGATGCCGCTCAAGCCGAGTGCATGCGCCGACTTAAGGCTGCATAGTGTGAGATGGTGCGCGGTCTCAGGGTCGATATGGAACAGCGCGGGACGGAGCAATGAGAACATGATCACACGGGCTCGATGCCGCTCCATACCCCATCGAGCAAAACCTGCGCGGGCCGGTACCCGGCTTTGTAAGCCATTTTGCGGCATTGTCTGATCCAATAGCCCAGATAGACGAAATCCAGGTCGAGCTTGCGGCACAGTTCGATCTGCCACAGCACGTTATATACCCCGAATCTCGCGCCGGGCAGATCCGGTTCGTAGAATGTGTATACCGATGACAATCCGTCGCCGGTCAGGTCGATGACGCTGACCATGCGCAGTATGCCTTGCCTGTCCTGAGCCTGTCGAAGCGGCCTGTCCTGAGCCTGGCCGGAGGGTTCGCGGAATTCCACCAGCACGGTATCGACATGGCTTTTCAGCAGGAAATTCTGGTATGACTCGCGATCATCAGTATCCATGCCGTCGTTCCTGTGGCGCGCCTGCTGGTAGCGTTGATAGAGATCGTAATACTCAACTTTATCCTGGATGGAGTGCAGCGTTGCCTCAAGATTGGCATGTTGCTTTCTTGCCCGCCGCTGCGAGCGGTTTGTCGCGAATTGCTTTGCCGGCACACGCAGCGGAACACAGGCATTGCAGTTGTCGCAATGCGGGCGATAGGTGTAGGTTCCGCTGCGCCGGAAACCGTGTTGCACCAATTCCGAATACACCCGAGTGTCGATCAGCAGGGACGGGGTAGCGACCTGCGATCGCGCAAGCTGTCCGGGCAGATAGCTGCAGGGATATGGCGCAGTCAGGTAAAAGTGCAGCGCGGATAACGGAATGTCATTCAGCAGGCTCATGGTTATTTTGTATGTCCCGGAAAAGATTTCGTAGGGTGGGCGCAGCCCACGCAGCCGGTGAAATTATCAAGGCACGTGGGCTGCGCCCACCCTACTTGCTTCGTGTAAAAAGGTCAGAATCGAATCGCCAATCGGTTTCCGGCGCACAGTGTACCAATTCCTGCATCCTTGCGATAAATTCGCTGCGCGGAATTTCGCGTGCGCCGAGTGAGGCGAGATGAGGCGTCTTCATCTGGCAATCTATCATCCCGAAATGCCATCGTTCAAGTTGTGCGGCCAGGTGCGCCATAGCGACCTTGGATGCATTGCTGACCAGGCTGAACATGGATTCCCCGTAGAACATGTGCCCGATGCTGACTCCATACAATCCCCCGGCAAGCCGGCCATCCATCCACGCTTCCACCGAATGCGCGTGCCCCAGCCGGTGCAGGGCGCAATACGCCGCAATCATGTCCTCGTGTATCCAGGTGCCGTCATGCCCATGTCTTGGAGCAGCGCAGGCGCGCATCACCTGTTCAAAGGCAGTATCGGTGCGCACATCGAATATCCTGTTGCGCAACACTCTGGCCAGAGAACGTGCAATTCTGAACTCGCCAGGTATCAGCACCATGCGCGGATCGGGGCTCCACCACAAAACAGGTTCGCCGGGATTGAACCAGGGGAATATCCCGTGACGGTAGGCCTCCAGCAGGCGGGATACAGACAGGTCTCCACCGGCGGCAAGCAGGCCGTCAGGCGAGCGCAGCGCCTTCTCGACAGGCGGGAAGGGAGTGTAATCGGCAAGCCACGGGATCAAGTTGGCCTCTATTGCATCTGGTCATCGGAGGGGTTTTGTGGTTATATTGCCACGTGGGGAAAGATTTTTGGGTTTCTCCGGATGATGAGGTGGTAAATGTTATCAGGAATATTCGGCAAAAAAACCGACAATCCATTGGCTGATATCCGCTCGGCGCAACAGCTGCTGGACGACTTGCCGAAGAATGACACGCGCAAGTTGCTGATGGATCTGGCGGAATTGATCGAGTCGGCGACGGGGAATACCGGCTTCAAGCTGGATCATCAGTTTGCCTTGTTGTGTTTATTCGATGAGGCGGCGCAACCTCATGCCCGGAAATTGATCGCTGAATATTTCGCCCCGCGCGAACTGAATTCATTCCAGGAAAGCCGTTTATGGCTGGTGCTGGGAAATTTGTCCCGTCAGACCGCTATCGCATACTGCACATTGTTCGACCGGTATGCCGGCGCTGAAAAGGGCAGCAACACAATCAAACCACAAGCGCCATTGTTGATGGCCCGCGCTGTGTACGCCTTGGTCTGGCAACTGAAGTATATCTGTGTCCACTATGATCTGGTGGAATTTGCGATATGGGAAAACCTGGCGCATATCTTCAGTTACGCAGAACAGCAACAATGTCTGGATGCCCCGGTGCGCCTGTATCCAGGCTCGATCGGCAACACCTCAGTAAGATGCGAGGCGGGGCACCTGCTGGGATGGTATGGCAGCGGCGTCAGTTCCCTGAGCCCGGTGCATATGCATCTGACCGAGCGCATCCTGGCGCAGTATTGCACGGACATTGATGTGCGCGCGCAGCAGAACCCGTCCAGTTTGTTCAGTTTTGATTTGAGCGATCCCGATGCGCCGGTGCGCGTCAAAATGAATTCTACCGTCTCGCCATCCATGCGTTACGTCGGCATGCAGGCCATGCAGCCGAAGCTGGAACTTCTGATGAAGACGCTGGAAAAAGATATCGTTCCGGAAGGCCTTTCCCTTGGCGGAAATTATGGGGCGGAACTGGTCAAGGAAGCGGTACGGCATTTGCTGGCCTATTTCATGGGACCTCCGGTGCGGGGTAGTGTGCGGCGCGCGATCAAGATCAATTTTAATGTGGAAAACAACTTTGCCAATGTGGTGGGGTGTGTCAAGGCGGCGCTTAATTTCAGCAAGGAAAGGCCGGTATGGGTAATCGAGGATATCAGCGCCAATAGTTTTCTGACCGTGTTGCCCGCTCAGGGAGGCGATGGCATGCGCATCGGCGGTGTTCTCGGGATGCAACTGGAAGGTGTGCCGCATTGGGGCGTGGCGGTGGTGAGGCGGCTGCTTCGCAATGACGCAAGCCAATTGCATGTCGGCGCGGAAATACTGGCAACCCAGGTGGCGGGAGTGGCCTTGAACCAGAGCGGCGGCGGGGCCAGAGGATTTGAAGATGGACAGCTTGCGCTATGGCTCAATGCAAAACCGGGCGAGGCATCCGGCGAAGCCAGATTGCTGATGAGGGCAGGTGCGTTTTCCGCCAATCGCAGCTTGCATACCCATCTGAACGGGAAGAATTATCTTCTGATCCCGAACGGATTGCAGGAAAAATATATTGATTGCGACCTGGCGCGATTCCGCCTTGTCGAGCAGGAAGAAGGGGAAGAGTAAAACTCAGGACTAAGGTGCGAGGACTGAGGACTGAGTAAAACCTGCTGCTTGGTTTTTGACTCAGTCCTCAGTCCTCAGTCCTCAGTCCTTCGTCCTCAGTCCTGATTTTTTCAACCAAGTCTCGATATCCCGCAGTTCTTCCTCGCATACCGAATGTCCCATGGCGTAATCGCGCCATGTCACGGCATAGCCAAGATCCATCAGCGCATCTTTTGAGGCTGCCCCCAATGAATAGGGTACGACAGGATCATCGAGTCCGTGCGCCATGAAAATGGGGGTCGCTGTCGAATTCGTTTGCATTTCGCCCGGGACGCTGTCGGCCAGCGGCAAATAAGTGGATAAGGCCAGTACACCTCCAAGGGGCGATTTCTGGCGCAGCGCGGTATGCAGCGCGATCGCACCGCCCTGGGAAAACCCGGCCAGAAACAGGTTGCCCGGCGCGATGCCGTCCGCTACTTCCTGCGCGATCAGCGCTTCGATCGCGGCTTGCGAGGCACGGATTCCCGCCACATCCTGTTGCGCATCCATGCTTTGGCCGGCAATGTCGTACCATGCGCGCATCACGAATCCGCCGTTGATGGCGACCGGTCGCATCGGCGCATGCGGAAAGATATAGCGTACTGCGACCGGCAAGTTCAGTTCACCGGCGATGGGCACGAAATCGTGGCCATCTGCGCCCAGACCATGCAGCCAGATGATGCTGTGCCGGGGTTGTTTTCCTGATTCGAGGATTATCGGGGCAGGGTTGCTGGGCATATTTTTTTATCCTGAAAAACAGTTTGTCCACGAAAGACACGAAAGACACGAAAATAGATCAATGTGTTGTGGTAATTAAGTCATTCATTTGGGTATTGATTTGCAGATTGGTGTCTCTTTGAATATTTCGTGCTTTTCGTGTTTTTCGTGGACTAATTGCCTTTTAGATTTATGTTGGTTCTGGAATGATCTCACGTAGCACCTGAAATATTTCGCGAAAATTCTTGGGAGGTCTGCCGGCCTCCATTTCCTTCTGCGCATTGCGTATCAGCGTGCGCAATTGTTGTGCATCCGTTCTTCCACCGGGTTCAGGAGAGATTTGCGGGTAAGCCGCGAGCAGTTCGGTCAGCGCGTTGTCGTTTTCGATCAACCTGTCGCGCCAGCGTTCCAGCAAGTGCATGTATGCGATGTGCTGTTGTGAAGTCCCTCTCCATGCGTTCAGCTTTGCGAGGATGGGGGCGGTATCAACTTCGCGCATCAGTTTCCCGATGTATTGCATCTGGCGGCGCTGCGCGCCGAATTTGCTGACGCTCTTCATTTCGCGAATCGCATCACGAAGATTCTCGGGCAGGTCGAGCTGCTCAAGCTGATCCTTGCCGAGTTCGGTCAGTTCAACGCCGAGATCGCGCAACTCGTGCATCTGCTTCTTGATCTTTGTTTTGCTCGGCGGAAGCTCTGGTTCGTCGATATCCTGGCCGGGTTGTTTATGCTGCTTCATGACATGCATTCCTGCTGTTGGATGCTGCTATGATAACGCCTTTCGCTAATTGACCGTATTGCTTATGATTGATCCGATGACACCCGCTCCGCATTCCTTCGACGCTTCTCAGGGAAGGTTTTCCAATCCTGCCGGTGTGCTGCATGACATCGCCAGGGACATGCTGGAGTATGCCAGACAGCGGGGCGCATCGTCTGCCTCCGTCGATGTCTCCGAAGGTTTCGGGCAATCCGTCACGGTGCGCCATGGCGAGGTGGAGACCATCGAATACAATCGCGACAAGGGCGTTGGCATTACCGTTTATATCGGGCAAAAACGCGGCAATGCCGGCACTTCGGACTTTTCCCGGCAGGCGGTGCGCGATACGGTGGATGCGGCGCTGTCGATCGCACGCTATACCGCAACAGATGATTGTTCGGGTTTGCCCGATGCGGATATGCTGGCGCGCGATTGTCCCGATCTCGACCTGTATCACCCCTGGGATTTGCCGGTGGATGAGGCGATAGCGCTGGCGCAGGAATGCGAGCAGGCTGCATTGGATGCGGACAGGCGCATAAACAATTCGGAAGGCGCGACGGTGAGTGTGCATGAGGCGCAGTTCGTGCATGCCAACAGCCTCGGTTTTATGGGAGGTTACCCAAGTTCGCGCCACAGCGTCAGTTGTGCGGTGATCGCAGGCAGGGATGACGCGATGGAGCGCGACTACTGGTACAGCGTGGCGCGCGACGCCAGGGAAATAATCGAAGTGCGTCAGATCGGGCGCATTGCGGCAGAGCGCACAGTGCGGCGTTTGAATGCGCGCCAGCTTGAAACCATGCAGGCGCCGGTGCTGTTCGAGGCGCCGGTCGCCTCCAGCCTGCTGGGGCATTTCGCCGGCGCGGCGAGCGGCAGCAGCCTGTATCGCAAGTCCTCGTTTCTGCTCGACCAGCTTGATCAGCAGATATTCCCGCCGCATATCAACATCGAAGATGTGCCGGACATACGCAAAGGGCTGGCTTCGAGTCCGTTCGATGACGAGGGAGTGCGGGTCCGGCGGCGGACGGTCGTTGAGAATGGCGTGCTGCAAGGTTATTTTCTGGGCAGTTATTCCGCGCGAAAATTGGGCATGCGCTCCACAGGGAACTCCGGCGGCAATCATAATCTGATCCTGAAACCATCCGGAGGGCGACCGGGGGATCTGGATTTTGACGGGTTGCTGAAAACCATGTCACGCGGACTGCTGGTCACCGAGTTGCTGGGACACGGGATCAATCCCGTGACGGGAGATTATTCACGGGGCGCAGCGGGATTCTGGGTGGAGCGCGGAAAGATACAATATCCGGTGCATGAGATCACCATTGCGGGAAATCTCAAGGATATGTTCCGCAACATTGTCGCGGCAGGCAATGATATGCTGGCTCAGGGATCGCGCCAGTGCGGCTCGATATTGATCGAGGGCATGACTGTCGCGGGGCGCTAACGGGCTTGATTCAAGGATGATTGACGGAAACGACATGAGTAACAACCGGAAAGAACGCGCCAGTTCGCAGGACAACGCTGGCTTGCTGAAAAAAATCTCTGTACTTTATGTCGAGGATGATAATGACACCCGCGAGAATCTGTCGCGATTTCTGGAAAGGCGGGTAGGAAAGCTGTATACCGCGACGAACGGCCAGGAGGGGCTGGAAACGTGGCGGCGCTACAAACCCGAAGTGGTGGTGACGGACATCATAATGCCGGTGATGGACGGGCTGAGGATGGCCGAGATGATCCGCCTCGAGAATCCGTCCGTGCCGGTCATCCTCACAACAGCGTTCAATGAAATGGGGTTTCTGCTCAGGGCGATTGACCTGGGCATAGAAAAATATGTCACCAAGCCGGTCAATACCGATCTTCTGCTTCAGTCGATAAGCAAGAGCGCATGGGGAATAAGGGTTGGGCTGGAGATGCAGCTTGCGGCCACGGTGTTCGATGTCGCCTCGGATGCCATCATTATCACCGATAGCGAGAACCGCATCATTGACGTCAACGCGGCTTTTTGCGAGATTACCGGCTACAGCAAGGAAGAAGCGATCGGGCAGACGCCGACGATCCTGAGTTCAGGCACTCCTCCGGCCAACTTCAATCCTTCCATCACCGGCATCATGATGTCCGGCAATACCACCAGGGAAGATGCAGAAAAATATCATGCGCTGTGGGGAAGCCTGAAAGAAAGCGGGCGATGGAGCGGCGAAGCCTGGAGCCGCCGCAAGAACGGCGAAATATTCGCCGAGTGGCTGACGATCAACACGGTGAAGAACAGCCTGGGCGAAACCACCCATCATGTCGCGATTTTTTCCGACATCACAGAGCACAAAATCAAGGAGGCGGAACTCGAACAGCATCGCCATCATCTGCAGGAAATGATTGACGAGCGCACCATCGAAGTAATGCAAGCCAAGGAATCAGCCGAGATCGCCAATCGCGCCAAGTCGGAATTCCTCGCCACCATGAGCCATGAGATTCGCACGCCCATGAACGGAGTGGTGGGAATGGTGGATATTTTGCAGGAGACCCGGCTCACCGGCGATCAACACCGCATGGTCAGAACCATCCGTGAATCCTCCATCGCGCTGTTGAGCATATTGAATGACATCATGGATTTCTCCAAGATCGAAGCGGGCAAGCTGACGGTAGAGAATATCCCGACCAATCTGCGTGATGTGTCGGAAGGCGTAGCGGAGTTATTGGCGCCAGTTGCCGCCGGCAGGAATATCGATCTGTACGTGTATGTATCGCCTGATACACCGGCATGGATATTGTCCGACCCGGTGAGATTACGGCAGATACTGTTCAACCTGCTGGGCAATGCGCTCAAGTTCACTCATGGCACTGACGCAATCAATGGCAACAATGTTTTTCTTACCGTGGAAAGCTTTAACCCGGCAAGCGGCAGTCCCGGTTTGCGGCTTCGAGTCATCGACAATGGCATCGGCATGTCGCCTGAGACTGTCGCTCAGTTATTCCAGCCATTTACCCAGGCGGACAGCACCACCACGCGCCGTTTTGGAGGCACCGGTCTCGGACTCAGCATCACCAGGAGGCTGGTGGACATGCTGAACGGCCAGATATTCGTGCGCAGCACCCCTGGGGTTGGCTCCGAATTCACGGTGGAGATACCGCTGCTGAAATCGGCTCCCGGCCGAAAATTGCCTGCCGAACCTGATCTGACCGGAGTGCGTGTGCTGGCCGTCACTTCTGATCCGGTTTATGAGGATATCCTGCCGGCCTATCTGCGCTGTGCAGGAGCGGAAACTACTGTCATTCCGGATACGGAAGGCGCGCACCGGCAATTGATAGAGGCGGCGGAAGGTACAGTCATGTTGCTGGATCACAGCCATTCGAAGGATTTTTCAACGGGGAATAAAATTGTTTTGACGGACAATGCCAGGGTTGTGCAACTCATCAGGCGCAGCGGCATAGCAGCCCATCCGAAGGCGGTGGCGGTGATGGTCAGCCCACTTTTGTACCATGACCTGATAAGCGGTGTCGCCATTGCGGCCGGATTGCTTTCCGTCAAGGATAGCGTCAGAAAGTCCGATCAGCGCAAACGGTCTCGCAGGATCGCCCCAACCGTGGAGGAAGCGGCGAAAACCGGTCAATTGATACTGCTGGCGGAAGACAACGAAACCAACTGCGAAGTCATTCAGGAGCAGTTGCGCCTGCTGGGATATGCCTCGGAAGCCGCACGGGATGGGCGCATGGCTTTGGATATGTGGCGTAGCGGACGCTACGCTTTGTTGTTGACCGATTACCACATGCCGGTTATGGATGGCTATCAGCTTACTGCGGCGATCCGTGAGGAAGAGGCCCGTAATGCGGAACCCCATAACGCAGAATCCCATAACGCAGAATCAGGGTGGAAACGTTTTCCGGTCATAGCGGTGACCGCCAACGCGATGCAGGGCGAAGAAGAGCGCTGTTTTGAAAAGGGCATGGATGATTATCTTTCCAAGCCGCTGCGGTTGGACAAACTGGGTTCGTTGCTTGCGAAATGGCTGCCGCTGTCCGAGCAACAGCCGGAGAAGGAAATCGAGGCGATTACCAGTAAAGCTGCCAGTCCCAGTCTGTCCGTTGACTCCAGGTCTAACCAGGTCATCTGGGATGTCACCATGCTGACCGAGTTGGTGGGCGACAACCCTGCCATGCACCGCCGCCTGCTGGATAAATTCCTGTTTAATTCGGAAAAACAGGTGGCAGAGATCAATACTGCGGTTGTATCAGGGCAAACTGCCGGTGTCATGGAAGCGGCGCACAAGCTGAAATCGTCGGCGCGCACGGTTGGCGCCATGCGGTTCGGGGCATTGTGCCAGGATATGGAGATAGCGGCACGGGCCGGTGATATGCAGTCCCTGCAGGCGCTCGCATCCGGGCTGGACGATATCTTTCTGGATGTGGCCGAGCGGATAAGAAAGGCCGGGTATTAGTCTCTTATCAGTTAAGTCTTCGCAATTTGTGACAAGAATATATCGTAGATCAAGCGCTGGCGCGGTTTTCCAAGTAAACCTGAATCAGGTTAATGTAGGGTGGAAAAAGCGTAGCGTTTCCACCAATGGATTGCCTCGGCGGATTGGTGGATACGCGCTGCGCGCTTTATCCACCCTACGTATT
>JANLIB010000099.1 GCA_024653675.1 Gallionella sp.
TGGGCGCCTCGGCGTTCATGGCCGGCGAATAGAACTGGAAGTTGTTCTTGCCTTTCTCCTTGGCGCGGTACATGGCGACGTCGGCGTTGCGCAGCAGGGTCTCGGCATCGTCGCCGTCCCCAGGGTGCAGGCTGACGCCGATGCTGGCGGTGACGAAATACTCACGCTCGTCGATCACCACGGGCGGTCCCAGGGCGGCGATGAGCTTCTCGGCCAAGCGCGGCACGTCGTGCGCCTCGGCCAGGTCGGCCAGCGCCACGGCAAATTCGTCGCCGCCCACACGCGCCACGGTGTCGCCCTCCCGCACCGCCGCGTTCAGCCGCTCCGCGATCACCTTCAACACCCGGTCGCCGATCGGATGTCCGACGGTGTCGTTGATGACCTTGAACCGGTCGAGGTCGAGGTACAACACCGCCGCGAGCCGCTTGTGCCAGCGCGCCCGCGCCAGGGCCTGTTCCAGGCGGTCGAGGAACAGGACGCGGTTCGGCAGATGGGTGAGGTGGTCGTAGTGCGCCATGTGTTGCAGGCGCTCCTCGTTTTCATGCAGCGCCTGTTCCGCGTGCTTGCGTTCGAGCTCGTTGGCTGCGCGCGCCGCGAACACCTGGAAGATAGACTCCGCAAATTCAGGGTTGGCGAGCGGCCGGCGCCCGAGTACCGCGAGCAGTCCCAGGGTGCGTCCGCCGGCGTCGATCAGCGGCATGCCCATGTAGCTCTCGACCTGCATCTCGGAGAGCAGCTTATCTTCCGGGAATTCCCGCGCAACGTTGTTCGGGTGATGACAGAACTTGCCGTTGAGCACGTTGTAGCAGGGCGTACCTCTCAGCGGGTACTCGAAGTTGTCGACGATTTTTCCGTGGGCGCATACCGCCACAGTGCGGGCGGTCAGGCCGTCCAGATTCTCCGCCACCAGCGCGTAGTCAGTCTCCAGGGTCATGCCCAGCTGGCAAACAAGTATATTGAGGAAGTCGTGCCCGGCGGCGCTGGCAGCGAGCGCGCGCAAAGCCTTGTCCATGCGCTGGCGTTCGCTGACGTCGCGGAAGATGCCCTGCACATAGGTCTTGCCGTCCAGCTCCAGAGTGCTGGCGCTGATCTCCACCGGAATCCGCCGGCCGCTGCGGTGCTGGACGAGCACGTCCTTGATGACGGCGCCTTCGGCCCGGATGTTGTCGCGAAACTTCTGTCGGTATTGCTCGGCTTGTTCCGGCGGGTGCAGCTCGCTCTGATGCAGGCCGACGATCTGTTCCGGCGGCAGGCCGATCAGCTCCGAGGCCTTCTTGTTGCACTCCACGAGTATGCCGCTTTCCGTGTCGGCGATGAAGATCGCGTCGTTGGCGGTTTCCATGAGCAGCCGCCGCCGCTCGGCGGCTTCGCGCAACATTCCCTCGGTGCGTTTCTGCTCGGCGACGTACTGGCGGGTGATGAAAACCCCGGCGAGCAGCAGCAGGAAATTGAATCCGGCCAGGCCTATCAGCGCCTTCATCTCGCGTCTGTGTTCTGCCTGATTGTATTGCGTAATGGCGGTTACCATGTTGTCCGCCGCCGCAACCAGCAGCGGGGTATTGAGCTGCACTGCACGGTAGGCGTTTTCTGCGCCGGGGCCGTGCGGCGGGTTCTCGGCAATCAGACGCAGGGCAGCGGCTTGTTCGTTCCACAGTTGCCTGATTTCGGCGATTTTATTCTGCGCCGCCACCGGCGCGGACGGAAAGACCTGCCCCATGAACTCGCCGCCGTGCTCGAGCACCGTGAGCGCGCGCTCGTAGAGCTTGGTCAGTTCGAGCAATGCGGCGCGATCTTCCGTTTGGCCGGCGCGCACCATGCCGGCATAGGCGAGGAGCTGCTGGGCGTGCAGCCGCTGGCGCCCGGCGAGATTGATGACCGGGGCGTCCTCGGCGCTGTGGGTGTGCAGCGCGAAATAAATACCGAGCGTGGCCAGCGCGCCGAACACCGGCAGCAGCAGCAGAAAGCCGATTTTCCGGGTGAGCGTCATGCTTGCACGGCCCGCAGGTTCGATGGAAAACCGGTGGTTTGTCGCCACACCCACAGAAGCAGGGAGGAGATCGCGGCATCAACCACTCTCGCATGCGAAGGTCTTTGGTATCCGGTAGTCATGGTATCCATGTCGTCAAGCAAAGATTCCGGCAAAACAGAAATGTGCCTCATTTTAAAGGGTAATGATAAAAATAACAGGAAATTCTTTCGCACAACCCTACGTATCCATGCCAGCCGCACTCCGATTAATGCCATATGCTTCGCTCATTTACTTTGCCGGATCACACGACAACAGTCCATCGGAACTTTGCGCCCGGTTCCTGGCTATTTCGATGGCGAGATCACGGCATCCTGTTTTTTTTGCCACTCGACCCATTGCTCTGCTGAACAACCACCTGCAAACTTGTATGTACCATTCTTGTTGCGTTGCGCGCACTCCGGCAATTCTCTAAGCATTCCAGTGGTCTTTTCCGCATCGTTACCTTCATTTGCCGGCGCCTTTTCTTCAACAGGCTTATTGCAAGCTGCCAATGACAGACAAACCAACATCAATGCAACCAATTTTGAGCTGAATTTCATTTGATCCTCCTTATAACAGAGATAATCCATTAGTCTCTAACCAGTTAAGTCTTTGCAATTTGTGACAAGAATATATCGTAGATCAAGCGCCGGCGCGGTTTTCCAAGCAAATCTAAATCAGATTAATGCAGGGTGGAAAAAGCGTAGCGTTTCCACCAATGGATTGCCTCGGCGGATTGGTGGATACGCGCTGCGCGCTTTATCCACCCTACGTATTCTGGTTCCGGCTTGTCCGGCTTAGGGCGCCTCTATTAATCCAAACTCCGTCGCGATACGGCGTTGCTCAAGAAATTTTATCGCTTACATATCAAACATATGCGGCGCGCTAAAATTTCTTTGCGAGCAGCCGCTGCGCGGCTTGCCTGCTTACCCCGCTTCGCGCCTTGTCTCGCTTAGGATTTTGAATTAATAGAGGCGCCCTGATGAATATGCAGCGGCATAAGCTCCGGATTCCAGGTTCGATGGAGTCTGACCCTGGGCTCTACCCATGAGATTTCCCCCGTGAGTTAATAATCATGAAAACAGTCGGAAAAAAAATAGAGCGGCCATTAATGGCTGATGCATCCGGGAGCTTGTTGTGTGAGGCAGCTGCGTTTAATGAAACGCTGCAAAATGCCTTTCCATTTGGAAAGCTCGGACACATACCGAAAGGGCTGTATCGCTTTGCTTCGCATGAAGAAGCAAACCTGCAAGATGAAATATGTCTTGCCCGGCACATGGCAAAGATTGAGTTGCGAGCCACAAAAGTAACCGCATGATTGAAGAAAACGAAAAATTCGTTCGACCCGCAACACTCGATGACCTGAAAAAACTGCTCTGCTTGTTTAATGATGCCCGGATTGAGTATCTGCTTATCGGGGGTTACGCCTTGTTCGCTCACGGCTATCAACGAGCCACAACCGACATTGATTTTATTTTCCCGCCACGGACAGATGTCGGCGTTTTGGTCAAGAAAGCGCTGATGTCATTGCCGGACAAGGTGGCGGCAGGGATTGATCCGGCATGGTTTGAAGAGGGCGAGACTATTCGCGTGGCAGATCAATTCCTGATTGACATCATGTTCAATGCCTGTGGGCAAACTTATGATTCGCTGAGTCGTATGGCGCAAACCACCGAGATTGATGGCATCGAGGTAAAAACGATCAGCCTCGAAGGCTTGCTGCTTACCAAGCAAACAGTTCGCGAGAAAGATGTTCAGGATAGGCTGGTGCTTGAAAGGGCGATAAGCGCATTGAAAGAACGAAATTAAGTTGTGCTTGCGCTACCTTTCCAATGGCCGCCGAGTCCGATAAATTATTGATCCGGCACGAATAGAAATTACATTCCGTTCGGCCTGAGCCTGTCGAAGGCCATTAGCCATTCATGTTTCGACAAGGCCTTTAGTCCTGAG
>JANLIB010000108.1 GCA_024653675.1 Gallionella sp.
GGAAGTTATCAGACCCGGGCCGGCACGCTGGGCATGTTGGATATGACCGGCAGATTGACGCGCGGCGATGTCAGGCGCGCTGCCCGTTATACCCCGCTGATCGCGCTGGACAAAGCAGGAAATGACTGGCTGAACGACGCTTTGCTTGCCGGGCACACCGAAGATTTTCGCATTCGTATCAAGGGAAATTTGAGTGATTTTCCTCCGGACGGCGCCAAAGACGTGTTGTTCAAGATCAGCGGACATGCGCAGGATGTGATATTGGAATTTGATAAAGAGTGGCCTCGTATCGAAAAGATATCCGGGGAGTTTTTGATACGCGGCAACAGACTTGAAGTGAATTCCCCGGCTGCGATGATGGCCGGCGCCCGGTTGCAGAACGTGGCCGTCGCTTTGCCGGACATGATGAGCAAAGATCTGGCTCTGGAAATAAAAGGGGATGCAAGCGCTTCGAACGATGTGTTCCTGCAATTCATCCAGCAGAGTCCGGTGCGCGGTTATATAGACGGCTTCACTGACGGTATGCGAGCCAGCGGCAACGGTCATCTGGAATTGTCGTTGCATATTCCATTATCCGGCCTGAGCGATGTTCCGGCGGATACAGGCATGGGTAATGCGGATGTTGCGCAAGGCGGCGCTGACCGGAAGAAGGTGCATGTGTCAGGAATCTTCAGTGTCCGGGATAGCGATATCGATCCTGGCGGAGGTGTGCCTTTATTGCGCAGGACGCACGGTTCGCTGTATTTCACCGAATCCGGGATGAAGGCCAGCGATGTTCGTGCGGAAGTGCTGGGCGGAACATCCATTATCGGTATTCAGAGCGGCGAGGGCGGGTCGATGCATGCAAGCGTGCAGGGACATAGCAACCTTGACGAGATGCGCAACAGCGACCCGCATCCGCTGCTGGACTATTTACACGGCGAGGCTGCATGGGATGCCGATGTCCGTGTGGTGAAAAAATCAGCGCAGGTAATCATAAATTCCGATCTGAAGGGAATAAGCTCGGATCTCCCGCAACCCTTTGCCAAGCGCGCAGACGAAACGATGACGCTACGGGTTGAAAAGAGCCATGTCACCGGCGGGAAGGATTTCATCACCGCTGAATACGGCAAGTTGCTCAGCATGCGATTGGCGCGGCAGGAAGAAAACGGAGCGATGGCCATCAAGCGCGGCGCGATCAATTTTTACAGCCAGGACACTTTTGGTGAAAAGCCAAAATGGCCGCGCAGAGACGGGGTGTGGATTGCGGGCGCCCTGCCGGTACTGTCTATCCAGGGCTGGGAGGGTTTGGCCGGGCAACCAGAGGATGCCGGTCAAGATGCCGGATTCGATCCGGCATTGCAGATCGCAGGAGCAAGCCTGCTCATCGAAGAGCTTACCGGCTACGGCCAGTCCATCAAGGGTGTGCGCGTCAATGTGACCAGGCGAGGCGAGAGATTGACTGCACGATTGTCCGGCAGCATGCTGGACGGGGCAATTATCTGGCGGCCGCACGGGTATGAGAACGGCGGCAAGGTCAATGCGCACTTGAAAAATCTGCAATGGATGAATGGCGGCCAGACCGTGCCGCCTGCGCCGCAGTCCCGTCCGGGGAAGCCCATATCCCCAGGCAATCTGCCCGCGATGGAAATCGCGATTGATGATCTGCAAATCAAAGGCAGGCAAATCGGCCGATTCGAATTGGTTGGTTATCCGGACGGGCAGGACTGGCGAATGCGCAGGTTGCGCATCACCAACCCGGATGGCGCGCTGATGGGCGACGGAATCTGGCATGGAAGCGCCCAAAGCGAAGTCAATCTGATGCTGGATATCAGCGATGCGGGGAAAATTCTGGAGCGCTCAAGCTACCCTGATACGGTCAAAGGCGGCAGTGGAAGGCTGGCAGCGAATTTGACGTGGGCAGGTTCGCCGGACGAATTCAACTATGCCACCTTGAGCGGCACGCTCAAGCTGGACACCGGCAAGGGCAGGTTTCTCAAAATGGATCCGGGCGCCGGCAAGCTGCTCAGCATCCTCAGCCTGCAATCCCTGCCCAAGCGCATCACGCTGGATTTCACCGACGTGTTCAGCGAGGGTTTCCAGTTCGACAACATCAATGGCAATGCGCAGGTCAAAAATGGCGTGCTCGACACGCAGGATTTTCACATCGACGGTTCATCCGCCAAAGTGACCATGAAAGGCAGCGTGGACTTGAATAACGAAACCCAGAATCTGCGGGTGAGGGTACTGCCTACCATAGGGAGCAGCGTTTCGTTGATCGGGGCGTTTGCCGCAGGACCGGCGGTAGGGGTCGGCGCGCTCATCCTGAATAAGGTATTGGGCAATCCGCTCGATAAGCTGGTGTCATTTGAATACAATGTGAGCGGGACATGGACCGATCCCAACGTGGTCAAGGTGGAACGAGCACCAAGCAAGCCAATAGATAACAATTAACAAAACGGCAATTCGTCCACGAAAAGCACGAAAGGCACGAAATAAAACGAGTTGTTGCAGAGGTGAATTTTTTGTGTTTTTCGTGCCTTTCGTGGACAACTGCTTTTTCTATGATTAACGAAATTTGAAAGAAAATCATGTCACAAGGCGATTCAACACAGCAACGCATAGCGGCGCAGGTCAACGCATTCAAGGTCGCCGCCATCCAGATGGCCTCAGGCCCGAATGTATCGGGCAATCTCAGCGAGGCGCGGCGCCTGATCGCCAAGGCAGCAGAGCAGGGCGCGCGGCTGGTGGTGTTGCCCGAGTTTTTTGCGATCATGGGAATGACCGATCAGGACAAGGTCGCAGTGCGCGAGCAGCCGGGTCAGGGACCGATCCAGTCGTTTCTCAGCGAAACTGCGCGCCGGCACAAGATATGGCTGGTAGGCGGATCTATCCCTTTGATTGCCGGTTCGCCCGATAAGGTGTTGAACAGTTGTCTGGTGTTCGATGAACATGGCGAGCAAGTGGCGCGCTATGACAAGATTCATTTGTTCGGCCTTGAGCTGGGCAATGAAAGTTTTGACGAAGCCAGGACCATAGAACCCGGCAATCAAGTGGTGGTGGTGGACAGCCCTTTCGGACGCATCGGGCTGGCTATTTGTTACGACCTGCGTTTCCCGGAGCTGTTCCGCTCGATGAAGAATGTGGACATCATCGTGCTGCCTTCCGCGTTTACCGAGACTACCGGCAAGATGCACTGGGAAGTGCTGGTGCGAGCGCGCGCCGTGGAAAATCTGTCCTATGTGATCGCCGCCGCACAGGGCGGCTATCACGTCAGCGGGCGCGAGACGCACGGCAACAGCATGATTGTCGATCCGTGGGGGCGTGTGCTGGACAGGCTGCCGCGCGGTTCGGGCGTGGTGACAGGCGAGGTCAATCCCTCCTACCAGGCCAGCTTGCGTAAGAGCCTGCCGGCGCTGACGCATCGTGTTTTATACAGTTGTGCTTGATAAAGGGAGAAACGGGATGAACCGCGTGCAGCATAACCAGCCGTTCGATACGCTGTTCGCCACAGCTCAGCAATCGCTGCTCACGCCTTATGCGATCGAAGCGAGCCACATCGAACAGGTGTTCGCCCGCATGATGGCGCACCGTCTTGACTACGCCGACCTGTATTTTCAGTACACCCGCGCCGAGAGCTGGTCGCTGGAAGAAGGCATCGTCAAGTCCGGCAGCTTCAATATCGATCAGGGCGTAGGCGTGCGCGCGGTGAGCGGCGAGAAGACCGCTTTTGCCTATTCGGACGACATCAGCCTGAACGCGCTGGACAGCGCGGCGCAGGCGACTCGCGCGATTGCACGGCAGGGCGGCACGCAGAGTGTGCCTGTTATGCGTCGCGGTTCGCGGCGCGAAATCTATCTGCCGCATGATCCGATCGCCAGCCTCAAGGATGCGGATAAAGTCGCGATGCTGGAACGCATCGAAGGCTATGCGCGCGCCCTTGATCCGCGCGTGACACAAGTCATGGCAAGCCTCGCAGGCGAATACGAACTGGTGATGGTGGCGCGCAGCGACGGCCTGATGAATGCCGACATACGCCCGCTGGTGCGGCTGTCGGTGCAGGTCATCATCGAGAGCAACGGTAAACGCGAACAAGGCTCGGCGGGCGGCGGCGGGCGATTCGACTATGCGCAATTCGACGACGCGATGCTGCGCAAATATGCCGCGCAAGCGGTGCACCAGGCGGTGGTCAATCTGGACGCGGCACCCGCTCCGGCGGGCAGCATGACCGTGGTGCTGGGCAACGGCTGGCCGGGCATCCTGCTGCATGAAGCGATCGGGCACGGGCTGGAGGGCGATTTCAACCGCAAGGGCAGCTCGGCTTTCTCCGGCCGCATCGGCGAGCGTGTCGCAGCAACCGGCGTCACCGTGGTGGACGACGGCACACTGGCAAGGCGGCGCGGCTCGATGCAGATGGACGATGAAGGCAATGCCACGCAATGCACCACGCTGATCGAGAACGGCATCCTGCGTGGTTACCTGCAAGATTCGCTCAATGCGCGCTTGATGGGCGTACCGGTCACCGGCAACGCGCGGCGAGAATCCTATGCGCATATCCCGATGCCGCGCATGACCAACACCTACATGCTCAACGGCGACAAAGACCCGAAAGAGATCATCGCTTCGGTGAAGCATGGCCTGTATGCGGTGAATTTCGGCGGCGGCCAGGTGGATATCACCAGCGGCAAATTCGTGTTCTCTACTTCTGAAGCCTACATGATCGAAGACGGCAAGATCACCCATCCGGTCAAAGGCGCGACGCTGATCGGCAACGGCCATGACGTGCTGACGCGCATCTCGATGATCGGCAACGACATGGCGCTCGATCCCGGTGTCGGCACCTGCGGCAAGGAAGGCCAGAGCGTGCCGGTCGGCGTGGGGCAACCTACCGTGCGCATCGACGGGCTGACGGTGGGCGGGACGGCTTGATGTTGGCGGGGTCAAGTCGTAGGTCGGGTTAGCGCAGCGTAACCCGACACGTTTACATAAATATCCGTTGGGTTACGCTGCGCTACCCGACCTGCATGACCGGTGCGCGAGCGCACCCTACAATGCTGTTCTGGTGGTCATGGTGTTTCCTTCCTGTGAAATTGTCTTGGCATTATTGTAGGGCGGGTCACACCCGCCGGATGATTTCCTGACATCCGGCGGGTCCAAAAAACTTATGGCCGGGCGCTCATTATTCGCGCAAATGAATTCATTTCTGCAAAACTGCCGACTGCCGTTCCCGGATTGATTGCTTACGGCTTGAATTTGCTGTAGATTTTACTCCGCCACTAAGTGACCGCTGTTTCAACCGGTAGCTTGGCATGGTCAATCGTTATGCCGCAGGAGCCCGACTCATGTCAGCAACTCACCGCCATCCATACCCTGACCTTCAGGACTATGCGTAACCAGCAAGCCGAGATCGATCGGCAACTCGAAGAGCAGCGCCTCAATGAGCGGCTGACGGCATTGGTTGAAGCCATTCCCGATGCGGTTTTCTTCAAGGATGGGAATGGACGTCTGCTGATCGCCAATGAAGCGGCCAAGCAACTTTTCCAATTACGCAGCATTCACTGGCAAGGCAAAACCGGGATGGAGTTGGCGGATATGCATCCGGAACTCCGTGCAGTTCACGAGGAATGCCTGGTGAGCGATGAAAAAGCCTGGCAGGCCGGACAGTTGCTGGTGGACGAAGAAATCGTGGCAGGGGAGGATGGCCAAAGCGCGATTATAGAGGCGCGCAAGATGCCGATATTCGGCAAAGACGGCCAACGCAGCGGGCTGGTAATCATCAGGCGCGACGTCACCGAACGCAAGCGGAATGATGAAGCGATGCGCATCGCTGCCGTCACATTCGAGACTCAGGAAGCCATCGTGATTACCGACGCGAAGGCGAACATCCTGCGCGTCAACCATGCCTTCGAGGTTCTTACCGGCTACCGCGCGGAAGAGGTGATTGGAAAGAATCCGCGCATCCTGCATTCCGGGAGGCACGACAAGGCTTTCTATCAGGCCATGTGGTCTGCGTTGCTCGGCGCCGGCAAGTGGTCTGGGGAGATATGGGATAAACGCAAGGATGGCGGGATCTATCCGAGGTTCACGACGATTACGGCGGTTTACGACGACCATCACCGGGTGACCCACTATGTCGCAGTGTCCAGCGACATCAGCCAGCGCAAGCAGTCGGAACAGGAAATCCATCAGCTGGCTTTTTACGATCCGCTCACCGGCCTGCCGAATCGCCGCCTGTTGCTGGATCGTTTGCAGCATGCGGTGTTGGCCAGCGTGCGCAATGGCAGGCATGGGGCGTTGCTGTACCTGGATCTGGATAGCTTCAAGACGATCAATGAAACGCAAGGCCATGCAATGGGCGATAAGTTGCTGATCGAGGCGGCGCGCCGGCTGCAAAGTTGTGTGCGCGAGAGCGACAGCTTGGCGCGGCTGGGCGGCGATGAATTCGTAGTGGTGCTTGAAGGGCTGAGCAGCGATGCGAATGAAGCGGCCGGCCAAACCGAACTGGTCGCGGAAAAGATCCGCAGCGAGATGGGGCAGCCCTATCTGTTGAATGATTTCAATTTCCAGTCCACGGCCAGTATCGGCATCAGCCTGTTCCACGGTCATCTGGAAAGCGTTGAAGAAGTGCTCAAGCACGCGGATGTCGCCATGTATCAGGCCAAGACGGCGGGCCGCAATGCCATCCGCTTTTTTGACCCGTCCATGCAGGCGGCGCTGGAAGCGCGAGCGGCGCTGGAGGCGGATCTGCAACATGCCCTGGAAAAACAGCAATTCCGCCTGTTCTATCAGATACAGGTGGATAGCATGCGCCGCCCGTTGGGCGCGGAGGTATTGCTGCGCTGGGAACATCCGGAACGAGGTTTTGTTTTTCCTGACCAATTTATCCCGCTTGCCGAGGAAACCGGACTGATTGTGCCGATAGGCTTGTGGGTGCTGCAAACCGCCTGCGCCCGGCTCAAGGCATGGCAAAACGACGCTTTGACCCGCGACCTGACGCTGGCGGTGAACGTCAGCGCCAAGCAATTCCACCAGGCTGATTTTGCCGCCCAGGTGCAGCGCGTGCTGCAGGAAAGCGGGGCGAAGCCTTCACAACTCAAACTGGAGTTGACCGAAAGCATCGTGCTGAAAAACGTCCAGGACACCATTGCCAAGATGCGCGAAATAAGGCTGCTGGGCGTGGGCTTTTCAATGGACGACTTCGGCACCGGTTATTCATCGCTGTCATACCTGAAACGCCTGCCGCTGGATCAAATCAAGATCGACAAATCCTTTGTGCTTGACATCACCAGCGACCCCAACGACGCCGCCATCGTGCAGGCCATCATCGCGATGACCGGGGCGCTGGGCTTGAACGTGATCGCGGAAGGCGTTGAAACCGAGGCGCACGCGAGTTCCTCGATAAACACGGCTGCCACGCCTTCCAGGGTTATTTATTCAGCAAGCCGATACCGGTTGAGCAGTTTGAGGGAATGCTGCGGACAAGTTCTTAATCCTGAAATGTTCAATTTTGCGTTAATCCCAGATAATACATTAGGCCACGAACCCACTGTAGGAGCGAGCTTGCTCGCGAAAAACTTCGCCAGCAAGCTGGCTCCTACGATAGGGGAAGCCTCTAATGGACAATCCGGGTTAATATAATCCCAGATAATCCATTAGAAAAAACTATGTCATACCGGCGCAGGCCGGTATCCAGATGATTAACAAATTCCCACGTCAGTGGGACAACATCACGGCTTTGTCCGCTTCGCGGAGTGTTTTTTATTACTGGATTCCGGCCTGCGCCGGAATGACGGCCTAATGGATTTTTTGGGTTCAACCACGTCATTCC
>JANLIB010000133.1 GCA_024653675.1 Gallionella sp.
GTTCTGCTACCGACACACTGCACAGTGATTTGAAATGTTTATGCTGGTAAGATTTGACAGGTCAATACATATCAGGATTTTGAATTAATAGAGGCGCCCAAAAGCAATATTGCGGCTAAAGCCGGAAGAATTTGATTTTTTCGCGTCTTTCGTGTCTTTCGTGGACAATTGCTTTTCCAAAATTTATTCAACCGGTTTGAAGACCAGTTTCAATTCGCGGAAACGGTTGAACAACGCCGCATCCCGCGGTAGCGGCAACGGATCGGACTTCAGGATCGCGCGCTCCACCGCATTGTCATAAGCCGCGTTGCCGCTGGGCCTGGTCAGCCTCGGGGGCAGCACCGCCCCGCCTGGCAACAGCGTCACGGAAAATTCAGCGCGCGCATTCTTGGCCACATCCGGCGGCATATTGATGTTGCTGCGTATCTTGGCCATGATCTTTGCCTTGTACTCATCCACGATGCGGCCTGCCGCTGCGTCTTTCTCAGTCTGCTCGCGGGCAGCCTGCTCAGCCTTTTCGCGTGCGGCCTGGGCGGCTTGCTGGGCTGCGATTCTTTCGCGCTGCTCCGCTTCGTCCCGCTTCTGCTCGACGGAATTTTGCTGGACTGGAGGAGCTTCGACCTTATTTTTATCCGGCCTGGTCACAACTGGCTTCGTTTCGATTTCCCTTTTTTCCTTTTTATCCGGCAGTGAGATATCTGGTTTGAGCAATTTCTCCGGTTGCGCCGGCTGCACCGGTTGCACTGCTTCGGCAATCACCGGGACTGGGGGAGCAACCTCAACCTCCGGCAGGCTCTGCCACAACTCCACGCTCATGGTCGCAGGCGGAAAGGCCTGCCAGCTGAAACCGAAATACAGCAGCGCGAGAAACACGGCGTGTACCGAAAAGGCCATTATCCCGGCTGGAAGCCGGAAGGGCTCATGGATCAGGGTAGCGCTCATTCCGCTTTCAATTTCGTCAGCAAACCCACCTTCTGGATGTTCTGCTGTTGCAACATATCCATCACATTGATGACCTCCTCGTAACGCACGTTCTTGTCAGCAGAGATCACCACCGCTTGTTTGGCTTGCGAACCCTTTCTGGCTTTCAATATCGCGATCAGTTCGTTGCGTGTCACGCTGCTTTCCTTGCTGCCTCTGGCATGGTCGCGCAGGGCAAGCGTGGCGTCCTTTCTGATGATGACCTCAAGCGGGGCAGGTGCTGCATCTGACGATTTACCCACCTGCGGCAGATCAACCTGGCCGGGATTCATCAGCGGCGCAGTCACCATGAATATAACCAGCAGAACCAGCATCACGTCGATATACGGCACGACGTTGATCTCGTTCATCAGCCGGTTATTTGGACGGTTGTTAGCTTTCAAAAATACCTCTCAGCATTATGGCTGGCGTTGCAGCACGTTGGAATACTCTTCGGTAAAGCTGTCAAAACGGGTGGAAAGACGGTTTATCTCGTGCGCGTAGCGGTTATAGGCCACTACCGCCGGTATCGCCGCGAACAGTCCCATCGCAGTCGCCACCAGCGCCTCGGCGATGCCCGGCGCGACGTGCGCCAGCGTCGCCTGCCCGACGTTCGCCAGGCTGCGGAACGCGTTCATGATGCCCCACACCGTGCCGAACAATCCCACATAGGGGCTGACCGAACCGACCGAGGCGAGAAACGCCAGATGCGATTCCAGCCTGTCCATCTCGCGCTGGTAGGTCGCGCGCATCGCGCGGCGCGCGCCGTCCATCACCGCACTGGCATCCACACCCTGCTGCTTTTTCAGCTTCACAAACTCGGCAAAACCGGCGGCAAAAATGCGCTCCAATGCTCCCTGCTCGTGCCACGCGCTGCCGCTCGAATATTTGTAAAGCTCGTTCAGGTTCTGGTTGTGCCAGAACGCATCTTCGAATTCTTCGGTCAGCCTGGCTTCCCTGCGTATCGCGAACATCTTGAGGAAGATGTACCACCACGACAGCAACGACACGGCCAGCAACAAGCCCATTACCAGTTGCACCAGCACGCTGGCATTGCTGATGAGGTGTATGAACGACAAATCTCTGGTTACTTCCATGCCTTTAACCTTTCTGCGTTACAAATGACCGTAATCCCGTAGGGTGCGTTTACGCACCCTGCATTCTTCCTGTTCCCATTGCGAACTCGAATCAGTCCTTCCATTGCTTGCGCAACACCTCCGGCACGCTGACCGGCTTGAAGCTTTCTATCGAGACGCACGCCAGATGCACTTCCGCTTCAGCCAATATCTCATCACCGCGCCGCACTGTCTGCAACAAGCTGATGCGGCTGCGTCCGATATCCTTGATCTGCGCCGAAACGTCCAGCATATCGTCGAGCAGCGCGGGCTTGAGATAATCCAGCTTGAGCGAACGCACCACGAACACCGCGCCAAACTGCTTCATCAATTCTGCGTTGCTGTAGCCATGCGTGCGCAGCCACTCAGTCCGCGCGCGCTCCATAAAGTTCAAATAGTTTGCATGATAAACCACCCCGCCCGCGTCGGTGTCCTGGAAATATACGCGGATCGGCAGGCTGAAAATCTGTTCTTTCTTTTTCATTGTGTATTTCATTCATTTTTTCAACTCAATTCGCGACGCACTGCGTCACAAATTGGCAAGGTCATAAACACATCCCGTAGGAGCGAGCCCTGCTCGCGATCAATCAACAGTCGCGAGCAGGGCTCGCTCCTACGAGAACAAGGTAACGTTTCATACTCATGGGGGCATTCACCATGACCATATCATGCGACCTGCTTAATTCGGTACGCACTGCGTTCCAAATTGGAAAGACTTGGAAGAACGCCCGCTCCTGCTCTACTGCCTAATTCATTGCCGCCCATCCCATCATTTTTGCCAAAATGATAATGACGGCATTCCCATCACACTGATTTTAGCGGCAATTTACCTAATTCAAAGTTCATTATCTTGAACGCTTGATAATAAACCAACCTGCCCTGATGGCTAACATTACACGGCCTGTTAGCATCTTCCTCAAGCATCAGCTATGAACACCACAAGCCATGAGCTTGCTCTCAAAACGTGCATCCCAATAGGCCGGTTCTATTGATTCGTTCATTTACGATTAAGAAAACAATTCGAGACTGGCACATTTACTTCTGGGGAAAACGGCAAAGGGGTTACAGCATCGCTAGACCCACAAAGGCTTCTAAAAGAACTACCATTGTTGATCCTTACTTGGCGGCTCGAGACTTCGCGGGTTTGGATTTTACGGCAGGTTGAGCTGCAGGCTCCTGTGCTGCAACCACTTTGATCAGGAGGCGAGGACCAATGATTTCCCCTTCCTCCGTCGTCGCCATAAGTCTCAGCGAAGTGGGCTTTTCGATAGCGAATGGAGAAAATACGATTGCAGTACTGACGGTTTTTCGCGTGGCGGTTTCATCAAGAATCAGACTTACTTCTGCAAGACCTACCTCCGGAATTTCCAGGCGAGCCAATTCCTTATCATCGTCCTGTACGACCCGAAGCATCAGTGATTTGAAAGGCCTATCTTTCGGAGTCCAAATCGTTGCATAAAGGCACAATTTGGGTAACGCAACGGGTGCCATCGGAACGATGAGTTCCCCTTGATAGCACCCCATAAATGACAACTTGCCACCTATCTCTTGTCGGATGTCGTCGCAGAAGATTGCTGTTAGAAAACGGGTGTCATTCTTCTTCATTTTTCATCCTCGGGAGAAATTGCCAGCACAACGGTTCCCACTGGCACATCGAGTGCTTTTGCGAGTTTTTTTACCGTGCTGACTTGCGGATCAACATTGCCAAGTTCAAGCCGTGCGATATAAGACTGGCTTGTGCTGGCTCGTTTAGCGAGTTCTGCTTGCGACCAACCTTTTTGCAGGCGAAGAAGCGCAATTGAAGAAGGCTGGTTACTGTAAAAGGATTTCGCTACCCATTGCCGACCTTTGGCAATCGCTTCCGCTGCATCGCTGGTCTGCTCAAACTCGGCGACCAAATCATCAATGTCGATAGCACCAGGTAGTAATGGAGGTTTCGCGGGAACAGGAAACTCCGCGAAAATCACCCTACACGGTGCCGTGCTGGTCGGTTGCACATCAAAAACCTTAGTGGATAGTGATTCCAAGGTCTTTGTAGGCTTTAAGGATGCGGCTTGTGATTTCATGATCGCTTTTGTAGTCAAAATCTCGATGAACAATGGCTAGTACGTAATATTGAAGCGACTTTGGCTCGTATGCATAAACTATCCGATAGCGCAAACTACCTTTTGGTTCTATCCAAATCTTCAGTCGCCAAATGTTGAATCCGACATTCCAAAACTCATACCACTTGCTCACGTGGTAAGCCGCCGTGTGGTCGGCCCCAAAATCGTGATCCAGCAACGAGTCAATGATTTTGGGGTCGTGCTTGGCTTGCTGAAGCAAAGCCGCCACTTTACCGGCCGCAAACCGATCACTCAGCATCAGCTGCCGCAAGTCATTAGCAGCATCAGGATGAATCGTTAGTGTCGGAACAATACCCAATTAGGTATTACTCGTCAAGCTGAAAGTTAGAGTAGCCGAGAATGTCTGCGTCAGCGTCGCGGTGACGGTGGCTTGTACATTGATGGCGGCTTGTGCGGGGCCGAGTTCAATCATTTTATCAATCCTTTTTCCACATCGCGGTAAGCGTTGAGTGCCGACACTTTAATCGCTTCGGCGACTAGCGGGAAGGTGGTGAGGATGCGGGCAAATTTGGTTTCGGTGAGGCCGTAGCGGTTATTGTGTGTCCACAAGCCTGCCTCTGCCTACAGGGACTAATCCCTGCTCACGCATCCATTCCAATCCCTTGAAAAACCTTTCTCTTTCAATTCCAAGTTTTGATGCGTGCCAGTTTTCCCGTGCCTCGTAAACAATCTCTTCGTCGCCTGGAGAGCGGCCAAGCAATAGCAGGTTATTCCATGCAGCGTAAAGCGTTGCCACGATTTCTGCCTGCCGGGTATTTAAAGGCAGCAGGAGGTTGATAAGGGCATCCACTTCTGTGGCACGTTCACCAAGGGCTTCGGCGGTTTTGCCCAGCAAGGCATCGAAGCCACGTTCTTTGTGAAATGCATAAGCGCCGTCAGCTTTCTGCTGCCGCACAACAAACCAGTTCGCTTTTTGGGCGCGGGATTCCACTTTCTTTAAATGCGGATAATCATTCGGGCCTGCCGCCGCTTTCACCGGCGCGCGTTCCAGATCAATCCCCAGGTGTGCCTCAATCAGGTGGGTGATTTTTTCCGCCTTCACGTGGCCGAAATGAACAAGGTGCTTGGGGGTTTGCTCGTGGTGCTGATACGCCCGCGCCAGGATACCCGCATGCAAATCCGTGGCGGAAATGTTGCCGATTCTGACAGGGAAAGGAACCACCTTTGCTATAGCCGGGGCATGTTTGTCGTTTGCATCTTCCGTAGCGAGTTGACCGGAGAAGGCTTCTCTGAGGACGGCTTGGAGGAGGTGGGCGGCGTGGGTGCGAGAGTGCTCGATCTCCGCTTCCAGCGTGCGGCAAGTCGTCATCAGCGCTTCCACTTTCTCTACGATGACCTTTTGCTCATCGAGAGGTGGGAGACGCAGTGCCATTCTCCCGATTACTTCTCCATTCAAGGCAGGCTGGTTGCCTCCCTTTGCTGCCCCACGACTTTCGCTGTATCGCGCCAAGAAAACCATCCAAAGAAACTCTGGGACAATAAGACCATGGTCAATGACAACGCTAGCCGAGTTCTGGTTGGTACAGGCCGGGATTTTCAAAACTGCTGACTGCCCTCTCGTCTTTCCTTGTCCGATCATTGCTATGAGCACTGTGCCGGGCGGGTGCATAGTGACGCTTGTCTGCTTGAAACCCTCCTCACTGATCTTTTCCTCTGTGTCGTAGATATGGCAGTTTGCGACCTCACCGCTGCTTACCCAAGGGATTGATCCATTCCAATATTCTTTTCGATTGCGATCCGGGGTGCTACCAACACATACCAAGCCAATCTTATCGACGACAGTCGCTACCCATGAAGATGGTAACTCGGGCCAATCAGGCAGGTCATATGTTATAGGGGACACCAATCCTCTCGGCTTCTTTGGCTTTCTTCCACCAAGTACTGAGACTTCTGAAAGGGCAGAGTCATATTCCATGAGCCTATATGCGCTGATGCGCTTAAGAAGTTGGCTCGCAGGTTCCACATCAGAATGGGCGGCGCGCCAGTCGGCGGTCAGCTTGCCCTGAATCGCCTCTTGTAGGATGGCTTGCTTAAGCTTAGCGAGGAGCGATTGTTGATGCTCAATTTCCGAGAGCAATCGCCCGTGTTGCTGGTTGAAGCCTTGCTTGTGCTCTAAAATCTCAAGCTGTCGTTCATACGAAATCGCAGGAAACTCAATTTCGCAAAGGTCTTCAAATCGCAGTGCTTTTCTCACCGCACCACGGGCAAGCTTGTTAATTTGCCTCAACCCCTCGGAAGACTTCAGAAAATCCAGCAGCACTTCGGGTACGAGTTTCCGCTCCTTCGTCCGAAAGACTACATAGGCGGGACTCACCACGCCGAAAACCCCCTCTGGTGTCAAACCAATCGAGCCAACATTCACTCGGTAAGGATTATAAGCAAACCAACTGGGTTCGATCACCAGATACTCGCCTAAGTCGTCCGACTTGCGATGTGCAGTGCGCACGATGCCTTCGGTATTTGAAACACCGAACGCTTCAAGCCCCTGTCCACCGTCGAAGTCGCAACATTTGATGTGCGCCTTCTCAATCAAACTTCTCAATCGTATCGTTCCGCTCATGGCAGTTGTGATTGAATCTGTTCAAGTAGCGCGTGAGATTTTGTGAATGACTTGTCGAGCGCCTTGATGATTTCGTGCGATGTCTTTTCGGTCACCTCCGCTTCGCGGTGTGGATTCTTCAAATCGAGATCGAAACCCTTCTTCAAATCCCCGACCTTTACACGCCAAGCCACTTCATTTTCCTCGCGCTTGTCCCACCATTCCATCATGGGCGCGAACTCGTCGAACTGGATGGCTTTGGTTTTGGAGTAGCTCTTTTGCCCCTCGGGCAGGCGGTGCTCGTAATACCAGATTTCCTTGGTGGGTGTGCCTTTCTCAAAGAACAAAAGATTGGTGGAAACGGTCGCCGGATGGAAGGTGGACTGTGGCAGGCGCACGATGGTGTGGAGATTGCAGTCGGTGAGGAGTTTTTCGCGGATGCGCTCTTTGTAGCCATCTCCAGTGATGCAGCCGTCGGGCAGCACGATGGCGCAGCGACCGCCCGGCTTGAGTAACTGGATCATCAGGATGACGAAGAGATCGGCGGATTCGCGGCAGCGGTATGACTTGGGAAAGTTGGTCTCTACGCCTTCGGCAATGCCAGCGCCGAAGGGCGGATTGGCTAGGATCACATCCACTTGCTGCCGGGGGCCGATGCTGTTGTATTCAACCTTGAGGCTGTCTATGTAGTGCCAGTCGGGAACATCGAGGCCATGGAGAATGAGGTTGGTCAAACCCAGGACGAAGGCTACGGGTTTATATTCCCAGCCGGAAATGGACTTCTGAAGTGTGGCTTCATCGTCGAGGCTGTGGACTTCGTTATCGCGTATGTGGTCAATGGCCGCGCTGAGAAAGCCGCCGGTTCCCGCTGCCGGGTCGAGCACGTGCTCGCCGAGGCGCGGGTTGGTCATTTGTGTCATGAGCCGGGTGATGGCGCGCGGCGTGTAGTATTCACCCTTGTTTCCGGCATCGCGCAACTCGATGAGGATAGACTCATAAATGGTGCCGAAGATGTGGCGGTCGTCTGAGTTGTTGAAGTCAAACTTGTTAAGCTGATTGATGACCTTGCGGACAGCATAGCCAGACTTCATGTAATTGTTCACACCGTCGAAAACTTCTCGAACCAGTTCGGCACGCTGGGGCGCAGCGGTGGATTTCAACTCTCGCAGCATGGCAAATAGCCCGGTGCGCGCATCGTCAATAAACATGAGCAGTTCGTCACCTGTAATGCCCTCAGAATCAGCGGCCCAATTACGCCACTGGAATTTTTCCGGGATGACGGAACGGTAGCCGTCACGGATGAGTTCGAGCTCTTGATCTTTTTCATCCAAGATTTTCAGGAAGAGCATCCAGCCGAGCTGCTCCAGACGCTGGGCATCGCCAGAAATACCCTGGTCTTCGTTCCGCATGATGTTACGGACATTTTTTATAACAGCAGAGATGTTGGACATTTTGATTCTGAGATTAAGCAGCGCGGTAGAGCTGTTGGGTTAATTCATGAATGGCGGCATCGTAGGCGGGCTTGCCGCCGAAGGCGCGGATGATTTCGACCGATGAGCCGAGTTTATTGAGCGGATCGAGCGTGATGATTTCCGGGTTCTCCAAATCGAGAAGTCCCTCATCCGCATATTTGTCGAGCAAGGCAGCAACAACTTTGCGGGCGAGGTCGCCATATTTGGTGAAGTAGTCGCGCTTCTTCACCTGCTCTGCCCGCTCGCGCCGGGTCAGCGGTTTCTGCTCGTAGGCAACGTGGCAAATGAGATCGAAAGGATCGAACGCTGAACCGACTTCATCATTGAGCGCGGCAAAGATAACGCCTTGCTGTTCCAGCTCGTCAATAATGGCGCGCTTTTTGTCTGCCTGCTTCCAGCTTGTAAGGAAGGAATCGAGCGATGCGTAGGAACGCCGAACATTCTCGCGTGTGTAGTCGCGCAAACTTTCGGTAATGATTTTTCCGTCGCCACCGAGGTATTGAACCCGCTCCTTGACGATGGTGACTTCGACACCGTGGACGGTGACTTTGTGGCGACGGCCATCAGGCGGTTCGCCCTCGGAGATTGAAACATCCGGCTTCTCGGGTTCCGGGAAAGCTACCTCTTCTCCGGTCAGATCATCAATGACGGTTGCGTCCTCGCCTTCATCTTCAACACCGGAAAGATCGTCGTCTTCGCGTGCATCTTTCACGCGAACCGGATCACCGTCGAAATCCTTATCGGCGAACAAGGCGGTCACATTGCGGAAATCCATGATGGTGAAGTAGTGCTTGCCGAAGTCTTCGTTGATACGGGTGCCGCGCCCGATGATTTGCTTGAATTCAGTCATCGAGCCGATGTTCGAGTCGAGGACGATGAGCTTGCAGGTCTGCGCATCCACGCCGGTGGTCATGAGCTTGGAAGTGGTCGCAATGACCGGGTAAAGCTCGGAGGGATTGATGAAGGAGTCGAGCTCGCGCTTGCCATCCTCGTTGTCTCCGGTGACCTGCATCACATATTTGCTGCTCTTGGCGACGAGATCGGCGTTCTCGTTGGCCAGTGCATTGCGCATCCCCTGAGCGTGTTCAATATCGACGCAGAAAACGATGGTCTTAGAGTATCGATCACTGCCCTTGAGGAATTGGGTAATCTTGGCTGCGACCAGTTTCCGGCGATCTTCCACGATTAGATGCCTGTCGAAGTCGGTGCGGTTGTAAATGCGATCCTCGACCAGCTTACCTTCCTTGTCCTTGAAACCAGCGGGCGGACGCCAGCCCTCGGCATCAATGTCGAGCGTGACTTTGACGACTTTGTAGGGCGCAAGAAAGCCATCATCAATGCCTTGCTTCAGCGAATAGGTATAGAGAGGGTCGCCGAAATACTCGCTGCTGGAAATTTCCTTGGTCTCCTTCGGCGTGGCGGTGAGGCCGATGTGAGTGGCTGCGTTAAAGTATTCGAGAATTTCACGCCACTTGCTGTCCTCGCGTGCGCTGCCGCGATGACACTCGTCCACGATCACAAGGTCGAAGAAGTCCGGGCTGAACTGCCTGTAGGCATCATTGGAGTTATTGTCGGACAAGCCCTGATAGAGGGCGAGATAGATGTTGTAAGACGGGTCTATCTCTTTGTGTTTGATGACCGTCATTGCTTCCTTGAAGTGCCGGAAGTCGCCACGCACAGTCTGATCGATGAGTGCCGTGCGATCGGCGAGGAAGAGAATGCGTTTCTTCAGGCCACTCTTCCACAGGCGATAAATAATCTGGAATGCAGTATAGGTCTTGCCTGTGCCGGTCGCCATGACGAGCAGGTGCCGATTGCCGCCTTCGTTCTTTGCGATAGTCTCAACCGCGCGGTTGATGGCGGTTTGCTGATAGTAGCGGGGGGCGCGGCCTGAGCCATCGAGAAAATAATCCTGCGCGACGATGGGTTCTACTTCATCCGTGAGTCCTTTGTAGGCTCTGTATTTCTGCCACAACTCTTGCGGAGAAGGAAAGGCATCGAGAGGAATTTCTTTTTCGATGTTTCCAGTTTTCGCGGTTCTGTCGTGAAAATAAAAGCCATCTCCGTTGCTGCTGAACACAAAAGGAATGTCGAGAGTTACGGCATACCCAAGTGCCTGCTGGATGCCGGAGCTGACAGTGCAGTTATTGTCCTTCGCTTCAATAATCGCGATGGGGATGTTCGGCTTGTAATAAAGGATGTAGTCAGCGCGCTTGCGCTCACCTCGCGTGTGGATTCTTCCACGAACGTAGATACGTCCGTCGGTGAAGTGCACTTCCTCCCTGACCTGGGTATCGATGTTCCATCCGGCTGTAATAATGTTCGGCGTAATGAACTTGGTGCGGATATCCGCTTCGGTCAGGGATTTCTTATTCATTCGTGCGCCAGCCACGTAAATTGAAACAACCCACACAAAAATCTGCGCGTTCGGAACGGCGAGAGTATCGCGCAGGATGGGCAGCAGATGCTGATCTTATGTTATCGAATACACGCGGCATCTATCGACCACCTCTGGAATTACTCATCCAGCAAATCCCGGTTGACCGGGTTATTGGCGACCGTCAGCCCGAAATGGCGATATGCGATCGCGGTGGCCATGCGGCCGCGCGGGGTGCGTTGCAGATACCCTTGTTGGATCAGATACGGTTCCAGCACATCCTCGATGGTGTCTCGTTCCTCGCCGATCGCGGCGGCGAGATTATCCAAACCGACCGGACCACCGAGGAATTTTTCGATCACGGTCAGCAATAATTTCCTGTCCATCACGTCCAGCCCGTGCGAGTCCACATCCAGCATGGTCAGCGCGGCATCGGCCACTGCGCGCGTTGCGTCGCCGCCAGCCTTCACATCGGCAAAATCGCGCACCCGGCGCAGCAAACGGTTGGCGATGCGCGGCGTGCCGCGCGAGCGCTTGGCGATTTCCAGCGCGCCATCGTCCGTCAGGTTCATTTCCAGCAGCCCCGCCGAGCGCATCACGATGCGCTGCAACTCCTGCGGCGTGTAGAACTCCAGCCGCGCCACAATGCCGAAGCGGTCGCGCAGCGGATTGGTCAGCATCCCGGCGCGAGTGGTCGCGCCGACCAGCGTGAACGGCGGCAGATCGAGCTTCACCGAGCGCGCCGCCGGTCCTTCGCCTATCATGATGTCTATCTGGTAATCTTCCAGCGCGGGATAGAGTATCTCCTCAACCACCGGCGACAAGCGGTGGATCTCGTCGATGAACAGCACGTCATTCGGTTCGAGATTGGTCAGCAGCGCTGCAAGGTCGCCCGCGCGTTCCAGCACCGGCCCGGAGGTGTGGCGCAGGTTCACCCCCATCTCGCGCGCGATGATCTGCGCCAGCGTGGTCTTGCCCAGACCGGGCGGGCCGAACAGCAGCACATGGTCGAGCGGCTCTTTGCGCTGCTTCGCTGCCTGAATGAATATCTCCAACTGTCCGCGTATCTTTTCCTGCCCGACATATTCGTCGAGATGCTTGGGGCGCAGCGCGCGCTCCATGACCTCCTCCTGCTTTGAAACGGGAGTAGGCGCGACCATTCGACTGGAATCTGGGCGCGGTTCGGCGGAAAGGTTGTCGCTATGGATCATGTTCTGGATACCAACTTAGGCAGTCGATCTTTTCATTTGCAAATTAGCAAGTCCGTCGCTATGTTAAATCTTCCATATCACAGCCCAGCTCCGCTGCCAATTTACTCAACGTGGCAACGCTGGGATGACTTTTGCCAGTTTCAATCTTGGAAACAGCCGCCGAACTGATACCGATCTTCGCCGCCAGGGAACGCAGAGTGAAGCCGCGATATTCACGCCATACTTTGAGCGGGCTCTCACCTGATGTGAGACGCGCGACGATCTCCGCAGGCAGCGTTTCCTCGCCAGCGCGAACTGCCGCCTTCTGGCGCATTGCGTCGGCAATGTCTTCGCGCTCTTCGAGACGCGCCATAATGGAATCCCATTCAGCCACAGGAACGACAACAAAGGCTGCTTGCCCGTTTTGTTTAATAGTTTGCAGTTTCATTTGTAGACATCTCCACGTGTGGCTATTTTCAAAACCAATATCAAAAACTCGCCGTTTTGAACATCACATACAGCACGCCAACCACCGATGCGCAACCTCCAGAAATCCGTTCCTGCCAGCCGCTTCCAGCCACCTTGATAAGCTGACGGATTTTTAGCTATGCTCAACAACACAGTTTGAATCTTACTGGCAATTCCGCCCGGCATTTTGCGCAGGGCCTTGACCGATTGCTTGCTGTAGCGGACAGTGAACATGGGAATAATGATAACCAATGGTTAGCAAAACGTCAACCAGGTATTTTTCAGGAGCGGCCTTGGAGTGGCTCATGCTTTGGAGGGTGCGATTCAAACTGATGTGGAAGTACCCAGAGATCAGAGAGATCAGCCAGCCGACTCTTTGGAGCAGCACCGGGAGCGCCGACGTCCCCGTCGGCGCTCCCGGTGCTGCTCCAAAGAGTCGGCTGGCTGATCTCTCTGATCTCTGGGTACTTCCACATCAGTTTGAATCGCACCCCGTTACATCCGGAGCCTTGATTGTCGCGGATGAACCCGTAGCAAACCAGTAGGCTGTGGCCATGAATAGCGCACCGCTGATCGTGTTGCCCAGTGTCACCCACAACAGGTTGTGCCCCATGCCCGCAAGACTGACTGTGTCGGGGTGCTCGACCAGCAGCGCGATGGCAAAGATCGTCATGTTGGCGACAGAGTGCTCGTAGCCGCTGGCGATGAACGCGAACAGACACCAGAAGATGACTCCCAGCTTCGCTGCGTCGCTGGATGTGCGATTTGCCATCCACAGCGCCAGGCACACCAGCCAGTTGCACAATATCCCGCGCATGACCAATTCAAATGCGGGCGCATTCATCTTGGCGCCGGCTGCCTTGAACAGCAGGGGCGCTCCATCCGCAAGCACCGCGCCACCGCCCCCCGCAACAAAGATCAGCGCCAGTAACACTGCGCCTGCCAGGTTGCCGATCCAGCTTGCCGCCCAGACCCTGCCGATGTCCGCAAGTCCGACTTTGCGGCACAACCAGCCAAATGACATGATCATGGTGTGCCCCGTAAACAGTTCCGAACCGGCGAAGACCACCAGCGTGAGCGCTATGCCGAAAGAAGCGCCCATGATGAGTTTCTGCCAGGCCGGATCGACCTTGGCGCCTACGCTGAAGATCAGGATGATGCCCAACCCGACATAGGCCCCCGCCATCATGGCGGCGACAAAGAATGAGGGCATGGAAGCGCGCACCGCAACGGCTCTGGCTTCCGCTGCCGCCGCGAATTTCTGTATCGTATCAAGGTACATGGCCATTCTCCTTTGTAAAAAATTTAGTCAATAATTACGGGTTCTTCGTGCCGGCGAAATAAGGGCACCTCTATTAATCCAAACTCCGTCGCGATACGGCGTTGCTCAAGAAATTTTAACGCTTACATATCAAACATATGCGGCGCGCTAAAATTTC